>JBKBIU010000323.1:0-1834 GCA_046294065.1 Pseudothermotoga sp. | reverse complement strand
GAGTGTCTGGGGAATTTGGTAAAGATAGAATCAACAGTAGAATTGGTCAGGTGAAAAAGGTCGTCAATCGATTGCTTGGCACGGACCTGGACATCGAAGTCAAGGTTGATCAACCAAAGACAGTATTTGAAGAATCAGAAATAACTGTGAAAAGACAGGAACAGAAGAAAAAAACGAAGAAGACCGATCAGTATTACACACCTTCTAACCTACCTGGTAATACCGACAACATCAAGATCGCTGGACAGATATTCAAAATCGAGCTCAAGGAAGGCAAGAAAAGATTTATGGTAATCTACCTTACCGACAAAAGAGACTCAATGACGTGCCTTGTTTTTAACGACAGCATCGATCAGACTGTCAATGAACTCCAAGAGAAAGACTGGGTTGTTCTTCAAGGCAATCTAAGGTATGATGAGTCTGGTGAACCTGTTCTACACGTCAAAAGCTTTGAGAAGATTGAACCAATAACCCCCATGGATAATGCCCCAGAAAAACGAGTTGAATTACATGCTCACAGTAAACTGAGTGATCTCGACAGTGTTTTAGACATAAACGAATATGTGGAAAGAGCGGCATCTTGGGGCTGGAAGGCTATCGCACTGACAGATCATGGTGTCTTACAGGGTGTACCTTATTTTTACGAAGCATGCAAAAGAAATGGTATAAAGCCAATATTCGGTGTGGAAGCTTACTTAGTCAATGATTCAGATCCAGTAGTGATTGGTACCGACGATGTGAGTGTGGAAACCAAAAGATTCATAGTCTTGGACATCGAAACGACAGGTCTTCACCCCATGTTTTCAGAAATTATCGAGATAGGTGCTGTAGCAATAGAAGATGGTCAGATGACTGAAAGCTTTCACAGTTTGATAAGGCCAAAGGAAAGGCTGAATGACTTTACAGTCCAGTTTACAAACATAACAGATCAGATGCTCCAAGATCAGCCTAACATTGAAGAAGTCCTTCCCAAGTTTCTTGAGTTTTGTGAAAACAGTGTAATAGTTGCCCACAATGCCAATTTCGATTATAGATTTCTAAGATACTGGATTGAAAAAATCATGAAGGTGAACTGGAAGGTACCTGTTGTAGATACTTTGGCACTTGCAAAGAGACTTGTGAAGCTGTCCAGCTACAATCTTGAGAAACTGGCAAATCACTTCAAAATCGGAGAATTTTCTCATCACAGAGCCTTTGAAGATGCCAGAGTAACGGCACAAATTTTCATTGAGTTATTAAAAATTGCTAAAGAAAAGAATATAGAAACCTTTAAACAAGTAGAGGTACTTCATAAAGAATCGATACTGAAGCAGTCAAAACCATTTCATGCAACAATACTGGTTCAGAACAAGGAGGGCTTGAAGAATCTTTATAGACTGGTCTCGAGTGCTCATGTGAAGTATTTCCACGGTGTCCCGAGAATTCCAAAGAGTGAACTTCAATCACTACGTAATGGCTTGTTGCTAGGCAGTGGTTGCGTTAGCGGAGAATTAATTCAGGAGATGCTTGCTGGCGCGAATCAAAGTGAAATAGAAGAAACCCTCTCATTCTATGATTTTGCCGAAATAATGCCTTTAGACCTTCTTCCCATCGACAACGATCTTGGTTTGACAAGAGAAAGACTCAGTGATATTTACCAGAAACTCTATGAAATTTGTGAAAGAATGGGCATACCAGTTGTGATGACAGGCGATGTACATTTTCTCGATCAAGAAGATGACAAGATCAGATCGGTCTTGCAAGCACCACAGTATGATAACATTCCAAAACAGCCGGCAGCTTATCTGAGAACCACTGAACAAATGCTCCAAGCCGCGATGGAAATCTTTCAAGA
>JBKBIU010000322.1:0-1836 GCA_046294065.1 Pseudothermotoga sp. | reverse complement strand
CTGGCTATCTGAAGATTGTAGCCCATGCTTGAGGTATACATCAGAACGGGCGCTGTCTGAATGAATGGTGCACCTATGAAAAAGGCTGCAGTGAACTCACCCATCGACCAAAGAAAGACATAGATCGCTCCAGCAATGATTCCAGGTATTGCGATTGGAAAGGTGATGGTCCAGAAAACCTTGAACCTACTCGCTCCAAGATTTTGTGCAACTTGCTCAAGTTCTACAGGTATGGATTTGAAAGTTGCAGTTATGATCCACAAAGAAAATACCAAAGAAGCCATTGTATGTGCCAAAACTATTCCCCAGATATTTCCTCTGAGTCCCATACGTCCAAAGATGCTCGCAAGATTTATGAAAACTGGTAATTGTGGAAAGGCTTGCGGCATCAAAAACAGTAAAAGGAGGATTCTTTCAAATGGTAATCTGTATCTTGCAAAACCATAAGCTGCAGGTATGGCAAGTAATATAGAAAAGGCAACTGTGAGCAAAGCAATTGTGACACTCAAAACTAACGAATTAAGAACTCTTCCCTGTTTGAAGACGTCAAGCCAATATCTCAAAGTGAATTCTTGAGGTAAAGGGCTGGGCCAGTACCAAACTTTTGCAAAACTCCATATGACTATCCCAACAAGTGGACCTATCATTATCAAGAGCATAAAAATGATGAAGATAACCTTCAGAGTCATTCTAAGGATAGAGAATTTCATCCTTTTATGCCCCCTCGTTCCGTAGCCATGAACCTTAGATAATATACGGCAAGTACGACAACAATCAAATAAGACACAACACCTAAGGCGTTTGCAACTCCCCAATCATTAAAGAAGTTGATCCTGAACATCATGTCAACGGTTATCATATTGGGGGTATTTGGGCCAATCATGACAGGGATAGTTAGACTGCTTATCGTTCTTACAAAGGTCAGTATTGCTGCAACCATTATTGAGGGTTTACACATAGGCATGATAACAGTGAAGACAATCTTTGCTTTTGATGCACCAAGATTTCTGGCAGCTTCGATATAGGAATTGTCAAGAGCTCTAAAAACTCCAAGAACTATCAAAGCCGCATAAGGAGTCATTACCCACACAAAGGTCCACAGAAGTCCTATCCAGCTTCTCGAGAAGCCAGGAAGTTCTTCTATTCTAAGAATTCTTGTCAATAGACTGTTCAACGTGCCATGTGGCGCAAGAAAGATTCTCATGGCATGACCAACTATTAAGAAAGGTATGAACAATGGTAGGCGATACATCACATCCAAAAATCTCCATTCCTTGAACCTCAAATAACTTGCTAATAGAATGCTCAAGACTAATACAACCAAAACCACACCGGTTGTCATAACGACAGAATAAAGAACATCACGAGAATATATTTCAAAAACCTTACCATAGTTTGCCCAAGTCAAATGATTATCTTTGAGAAAACTGGTCCAGATAGCACGTACCAGAGGATAGATATACAGAAATATGAGGACCAAGAATGCAGGTAAAACTAACAAAAAACCAGTGAATCTTTCTTTAGTTTGAAGTCTCATACCTTCTCACCCGTGAAAGGCAGAGCCTGTTGGCTCTGCCTGTTATTTTTCAACCCATTTTTCATAGGCTTCCTGCATATCTTGTTTGTACGGGAGTAGTGGCATCGGTTTTCCATATTTGAGTAGTTCTGCTTGTTTAACGTCCTTGTAGATTCTGTCAAGAACTTCCTTTGTCAAGTAAGGTGCTACAAAATCATCACCAATTGCTGGATACCAATTGAATCTTTCCACTATGTACTTTGCCTGCATTTTAGGTGATGAAACAAATTCGATGAGTTTCAATGCATAATCGGCGTTTG
>JBKBIU010000044.1:0-9002 GCA_046294065.1 Pseudothermotoga sp. | reverse complement strand
CACAGATAGGGAAGACCAAGGTGTTGTTTGGCCACACTGATTATGTAGGATGCGTCTTTCTTCGATGAAAAGACCTCTTCTCGCGAGTTGAAAAAGGCAAGATCTGTATTTTTCATGTAGACTTTTTCCCTTCCCGGTAACTGTACCAATGTCCATTGATCATCAGCTTCTAAGAAAGGCAAGATCGTACCTTGCACAATCTTTTCTTGTAATAACGTCTTGTCTGTCTCACTGTAAATTTCGGCAAATCTACTTATCACCAAAACGAATTTGTTAGAGAGATAGTCGTTCAAATCTCTTTTATCTATAATCCATAGGTTTTGGTCGTTGATCCAGCCAAGATATGAGTCTTCCATTTGAACAAAATACCAGGTATCACTTTGTTTCAAGAGTTTGACTATTTCACCCATTCTTGCTTGTGTTACAGCATTCTTTTGTGAAACCTTTCTTGGTCCATCCATCAAGTTCACCACGGGAACCTTCACTATGGCAAAGACCTTTTCACCAAGAGAATCTTGTGGCAGGAGCGTCACTTTGTCTTCCACAGGGATTTTCAGAGTCTCGGTCAGTTTTGAGAACAGTTCATCTTTCATACTCTGGTCATTTGTTTCGCCAAATAAAACTATCTTTGAATCAGAGAAATCAACACGAACTGTAAAAACCTTTTCTCTCGTGTCGATTTTCACCATACTTTTGAAGTCTTTAACCACTTGATTTGCCTTTTCTAATAAATCCATCCTTCCATCACTCCCAAAGATCATTACTGTCGTTACTAAGAACAAGAGAATCGATTTCTTGATCATAGCTTTCTCACTCCATTTATTGCTTCAATCTGGGATCGAGTGCGTCACGAAGTCCATCTCCCAAGAGATTAAAAGCAAAGGTTGTCAACATGAGTACAATACCTGGCCAGACGGCATACCACGGTTGAATTCTCAAATACGAACTAGCCGACCTTATCATGTTGCCCCAACTTGGTGTTGGTGGGAGTATTCCAAGTCCCAAAAAGGAAAGCCCTGCTTCTGCCAAAATAGAGCCGGGAATCCCTATAGAAACAGAAACTATAATTGGTCCCATGCAATTGGGAAGAATGTGCTTTACAATGATTCTGAAATCTGACAGTCCTTGAGCTTTTGCCGCCTCGACAAACTCTGTTTCTTTCAGAGCAATCACCTGACTTCTAACTAATCGAGCCTTTCCAGCCCAACCTATTACAGATAAGGCAATAAACATGTTCACAATACCTGGCCCGAGTGCAAACATCATACCTATGTAGAAGAGCAAGTCTGGAAAGGCAAACAACATATCAGCAACTCGCATCATGATCATATCTATTGCACCGCCGTAATAACCAGCCAGGGCACCTATGAGAACACCAATTACAGTCGTTATAATTTGTGTCACAACGCCAATCATTAAAGAAACTCTGGCACCATACAGCAATCGTGTGAAGATATCTCTTCCATATTCATCTGATCCCAATAGATAAACACCATTCTTGCATATTCTTGAAGGCGAGCCACTTGGTTTTAAACGATTGGGTAAATCTATTTTGTTTGGATCGGCGGGGGCGAGCAATGGTGCAAAGAGGGCAACGAATACTATTATAATTATGAATATCAAACCAAAGATCGCCGGTTTGTTTCTTTTCAATCTCTTGTATGCATCTTTGTATAAAGAAAGAGACTTCCTTTCAGCCACCTTTGTTACCCCCTACCTTAGGCGAATCCTTGGATTCAAAAATGCATAGGAGATATCAACAATGAGGTTACCAAGTATATAAATAACCGCCGTGAACAAGACGACTCCTTGCACAAGCGGATAATCTCTTTCAGATAATGCCCAAACGGACAGCCTTCCCAGGCCAGGTATGGCAAAAACGCTCTCTGTCAATATAGATCCTGTCAAGAGACCACTCAATTGCATTCCAAGTATGGTCACTACTGGTATCATGGCATTTTTCAGAGCGTGAATAAATATAACTGCCCTTTCACTCAAACCTTTTGCCCGAGCAGTCCTTATATAATCCTGGCGAATGACATCCAAGAGGGCACTTCTTGTGTAGCGTGCTATGGATGCCGCAAACCTTGTTCCTAAGACAATGGCAGGCAATATCATGTGTTTTACACTGTAGTAACCAGATATGGGGAACCATCCCAATTTGAGACCAAAGATCAACTGCGCGATGACTGCCACCCAAAATACTGGTGCACTTATACCAGCGAGTGCCACTATCATCATGGAGTGGTCAAAAAGCGAATACTGCTTAACTGCTGAAATAATTCCAACGGAAACACCAAGAATAATCGCCACAAGATATGCAGAAAGAGCAAGTTTCAAGGTAGTGGGAAATGTATCACTGATCATTTTTGAAACAGGTATGCCTGTTTTAAAGGATTTTCCAAGTTCTCCTCGAGCAGCATTGAATACAAATCTTAAATATTGAATGACTAAAGGATCGTTTAGCCCAAGTTGTTCTCTGATTTGATTTACAGTTTGGGGATCTGCGTGTTTGCCCACCATCTCAAGTACAGGATCACCAGGAACAACATTCAAAAGTATGAATGTTATAAGGGTGACACCTATGATAACCGGGATTGAAAAGATCAGGCGTCGAACTATGTATTGGATCACTTTGTGACCTCCTGTTGCAATGATGGGTGGGGGATAGCCCCACCCATTTTGTCATTGTTTGTAAGCATAGAGGTACAGGGTTATACCAGTTGGATGTGCAATAACCCCATGTACATTTTTCTGCGTGGCAAGTAAGTATTTAAGATGGAACAAAGGTATTACGGCAACATCTTCTCTAAGGATTTTGTATTCAATCTGCCTGTACATCTCTTCTCTCTTTTGAGGATCTACTTCTATGCGTGCTTTTTCTATCATTTCCTGTACTTCTTTGTTGTTATAACCTGAAGACATTTGATTGCCTCTTCCAAAGAAGACTCCTATGTAATTATCTGGATCGGGAATATCAGCCCACCAGTTACCGTATGCTGCGGGTATCTTTCCTTCGTTTCTCGCCTGGCGAAATGCGGCTCTTTCTGTGGGTATTATCTCAAGGTCTATTCCGACCTCTTTTGCCATCGCTTGAATGATGATGTTGGCGTCACTCAATGTATCTCCGCCAGACTGCCATGCTGTTACCTTACCTATGTTTCCAAGTTGTGCAACGATCTTTTTGGCTTCTTCAGGGTTGTAATCGTATGCGGGACCTTCTCCAAGTTGATACGCACCAGGTATACCTGGTGTAACAAAGCTCTTTGCAACAACTGCACGAGGCCCAAAAAGTGATTGAGCCATTTCTTGCTTGTTGATCGCAAGCGCCATTGCTTTTCTGAGCAATGGGTTTGACCACTTTGGATCATTCAGATTCATGAGGAAATAGTAAGTGTTGAGTGCTTCTTTTTCGATGATGTTGTATTTTCCACTCTTTTTAATTCTTTCGTATTCAAGTACGGGTATCGTTACAACATCAAGAGTGCCTGCTTCAAACTCCATCAATGCCACCGTTGAATCTGGTATGATTCTATAAACTATCCCATCTAGATAGGGTAAGCCTTGTTCAAAATAGTATGGATTTCTCTCAAAAACTATTTCTGTATTGGGAGTGTGCGTTTTCAACCTGAAAGGACCTGTTCCAACAGGTTTGAGCCTCCAGCTGTCACCCGCAGCTGTTACAAGCTTCTCGGAGAATATACTTGCTGCCGGTACAGCAAGGTTTTGTAAAAATGGAGCATAGGGTTTTTCAAGAATGATCTGGAACTTGTAATTATCGATTTTCTTGAAGCCTTCCAGAGATGTTGATTCGCCCTTTTTGAAAGCGGTAGCTCCAAGTATGGGGTCGAAGAGCCATTTGCTTGCACCCCTACCTTTCGGACTGAGCATTCTCTCGATGGTGAATTTCACATCGTCACTGGTCAGCTCGGTCTTACCATCGTGAAATTTGATTCCTTTTTTCAGTTCGAAGGTGTAAACAAGACCGTCTTGTGAAATCTCTGGCATCTTCACGAGTAATTCTGGTTCAAGTTCAAGTGTTTCACCTTTGTACCTCACTAGTGTGCTGAACAGTAGACGAGCCATGGCATATGTTTGTAGATACGTATCTTCCTGTGGATCAAAGATCATGCGGTCCGATGTCCAGTAATCATAGAGTACACCACCGCGTTTTGGAGCTTGTGCAAAGATGAATACTGTCGCTACGATTAATGCAAGAATCAACAGAAATTTTCTCACAAGGACACCCCCTTAAGTGTGCTCTGCTTATATTTTTCAGAATCACATAATGAACTTTATCATAAATTTACCTGGGTAGTCAAGCGTTCATAGTGACCATATAAAATTCATATTGTATAAACAAAATGACATGTTGGAGCCAGCGTTATAGACATCGGTTTCTCTGGTTTGAGATTTAAAATTTTCTTATGAACCCATTTTTTATAAGCAAATCGAGTACATCTGCCACTTCTTTTTTGTCTATGTTTAAATAATTCGCCGTGAATGTTACACAGGCATCGTAGTCATTCAAGTATCTTGCCCCAAGATTCAATATCTCTCCTAAATCAATCATGTACCTTTTATCGAAAGCTTCACCAACCTTGTCAAGCCATTCATAACCAAGGGGCCCTTCTTTGGTTGGTTCTATTTTCGTTTTAGGTTCGACCAAAGAAAGATGAGTTTTCCTTTCAGTTGTCGCTTTGATCAAATTCGCTCCCGGTTGATCCTGGATGTCTAACAGGAAGGCTCTTATTCTGGAATCTGAAAGTTCTTTTATACTTCTTGGTATGTCGTGCGAGAGTTTCAGGGTACGTAAAACAGCTTCACCAACCCAACTGAACATCTTTGGATCACATTTGTCAGATGTGTCTTCACTAGTGTGATAATACCTATCGGGCCACTGGCCAATAAATGGTGATGGAATGCCGTAGTTTTCGAATACAATGTGGTCCGATCCACTTTTGAATTTGATCCTGAAGAACCTTCTACTGGGAGATTCTGAATTGATGGGTGCATGAATCATCAAAGACTCATATAGAAGATCGTCATAATAGATAGGCAGCAAGAAAGGCGTCTCATGAAGTAACAAAGTGGCGCCTGTTTTGGACTGATCCTCTGCGATCATGTCCAAGTTGATGACATAATCATAATCAGATTGAGTTGCATAAGGAAGGCTGCCATAGAATTCTGGTAAGAGAAGTACATCCACATTTACATTAAGTTGTTGCTCATTGAGCTCTTTGCACAAATGTAGCGCCAAAGCTGAGCCCGACGCATTATCATTAGCACCAGGGCTTGGGTGACACAGATGTGCCACTATGCCAATCTTGGTTTTGGAGTCTTTAGAGTGTCTTACTCTCAAAACTTGAACAGTACCTCTCTTTAACTCGCTATTAATAAAAAACTTGATCCTGTAACCCTTGTTGGTGAGTTCTTTGAGAAAGTTGTATTGATTAAAGGTAAGCGAAAAACCAAAAGCTCCATAGTTACTATCTTCGAAAGTATGAGGCAAAGAAAGATAATTCACGGTGTCTGGCATCCTTTCAGGAGTTCTACCTATTGATTCATCTTGAGATCTCATATAGTACACAAGGAGGCATTTAGCTCCTAAAGTTTTTACATACTTCTTGAAGGCTTTAGATGGATTTTCATTGACCAAGACAGCTTTGGCTGTAAAATCTCCCTCGTAGTTCTCATCCACTAACTCTAAGGATAGCCAACCTTTTGTTGGATTACTCCCAAAGAGAACGCTGGTTTTGCAGTTTCTGAAAGAATTTATGAAAATTCTTGGTTTTTCAAGCCACAGTTCAGCGTCTTCGATGTTCCAGACCATAGTTGATTCAAAATTGCCGTATCTGACACCACCTGTGGGATATTCAAGAACATCTATATTTTTTTCATCTATGCCCCATTCTATGAGAATTTCTCTCAATCTTTCCACAAGATCTCTGTATTCTTCGCTCCCTCTTGCTCTGTGAAAGGATGAGATAAACCTCATAGTCTCAAAGACTTCATATTGATTGATCATACACACACCTCCTTGACAAATTTTACGCTTCATCTATGTCCTGTTTTCAAAGATTTGTTTTATTAGAGTTTTCTTAAAAAGTAGAACACATATCTTTCAGAATCAGACAATTATAGTGAATGGAAAAAACTAACGGAGGTGGTTTGAGTGAAGAAAACTGTGGTACTAGTTCTGGGTTTAGTCTTAGTGGCAGTCTTTAGCTTAGCAGGGGTATTTAACAAAGGTTATGGAAACATGAGGCAAATCAACAAGCAACTCACTTACATCGAACTAATCAAGGCACTGGATCTTTCAAGGGATCAGGCAGAACAATTACTCAACGTAATCGTAGAAACGAAAGAACAACTAAATGCCCTTGAAAAGGAATACGAGGTTTTGTTGGAGAAGTCTAAGGACATGACACTCAACGAGCTTTCTACACAAAGACGGGCATTGAATCAAAAACGAGCAGAAATACTTCAAGGAGCAGAAAAGAAGATCGCAGAAATTCTAAAGGTATCACAGCTTGAAAACCTCAGAAACTACTATTTCAGCAAAGCACGAGACTGCTCAAACCAGTTCCAGCAAAGACAGAAATTCCAACAAACACCAGCTAAGCCCTTTGACAGGACAAACAAGATGGCTGGAAGGTTTGACCAAATACGTCAAAGAATGATGAGCAAATCTTTTGCCCAAACTCCAAATACTGGTTTTAGGTTTCAAATACTGTTGGGCGATTATTTTGAAGAAGTGTTAAGATCATACCTTCAGTAGCCCCCACCCCCTCGAGTGCGCCGGCGTGAGCCGGCGTTTTTCAAATGACTTGGCTCTAGCTTCTTTGGGCAAGGTCAATTGATTACGATCAACCCGTGTTTTCTTGCTGATTCGATTGCCTTTAAGTACTCGTGTCGAGAGATTCCCCTTGAAAGCTCATTATATTCTTGTGCTCTATAAGTTGGGTAATATTGCGCCATTACATTGACAGGTATTTCTTTGCTTATGGATGCAATTATTGAAAACACTTTCTCTGTTTGTGCTATATCGTTTGGTAAAAGAAGGTGTCTCACAAAAACACCGCGCACAGCTACACCATTTTCTATTTTTAATCCTCCAACCTGTCTGTACATCTCTCTCAATGCCTCTGTTGTTGTCTCAACGTAATTAGAAACGCCAGAATACTTGAACGCTAAAGTATCATCTGCGTACTTGAAATCAGGCATGTAGATATCAACGATGCCATCGAGAAGTTGTAGGGTTTCGATCGACTCGTACCCACCACAATTGTATACGATCAGTAGATGAAATCCATTCTTAACAGCGATTGATAAGGCATCGACGATCACGGCAATTTGGTGGGTTGGAGTCACCAAATTCAGATTTTGACAACCCAAGTTTTGAAGTTTCATCATGATATGGGCAAGCTGCTCAACACCTAGTCTTTCACCAGTGCAATTTTGACTTATTGTCCAGTTTTGACAGTACACGCAGGATAGGTTACAACCACTGAAGAAAACTGTACCCGAACCTCCGTGACCAACGAGGAAACTTTCCTCACCAAAGTGCGGACCATAACTTGCAACTTGTGGCAATCTTCCAATCTTACAAGCACCAATTTGGCCATTTAACCTGTCTACATGACATCTTCTTGGGCAGAGGGTGCAGTCCTTCATTTTTTGGTACAACAGGTTCACACGTTCGTTAAGGTCCCGCAAACTCAACTGAAGATACAAGGGTTTCATACCGTCACCCGAGATCATTATATGCTAATGCAGGGTTCGTGGATAATTTCAAAGTGTAACTTGACTGAAAAATTAGATTGTGTAAAGATAAAGATGGAAATAATCGTGTGATGTCTTGGAGTTAGACCATAGAGTCCAAAAAGATACCTTGGAGGTGAGTAGTTTGGTCAGGAATTTGTTTGTTTACGCCCTTTACACAATTGTTATTGTCGGTGCGCTCTTGCTTATCGCCGCCAACAGCACCCTGAAGATTTACAGAGATGGCTCATTTCAAGCAGTTTCACAGGCAGATCGATATGGTTATGCCTGGGTGTCTGTTTCTCTCAAGAACGGCAAGATAGTTGGTGTTGCAATCAAGGAATTTGACGGCCTTGGTGTGGAGAAACTTTACAATGTTTATGGGCTGAGATTTCCCTTGCTTGAAGAAATGCATAAAGAGATGGCAAAGAGGTTTGTGGAAAAGAACACTTGGGAGGTTGATGTCTTCACAGGTGCCACCAGTTCGTCAAAGAAAGTTATGGAGGCAGTCAAGTTCGCACTTGAAAGGGCAAAGAGTGATTCGGCTACAACAAAATACTTCAATGGTACTTTCATGGGAAGGTCAGATCCAACGAACTTTGGTTGGGGTCTGGCTTGGGTGACGATTGAAAACGACAGAATAGTCAACGTGATCTTAGATGAGGTAACTCCACAGCTAAAAGATGGAAGACCAGTTTATGATGAAGCAAACAGACAGATCTTTGTCCTTAAATCTTCAGATTATCCATACCTTCCATACCATGAAGCTAAACAGGAAATAGCTAAACGAATCGTAGAAAAACAAACCTTTAAGGTTGATACTTACACAGGTGCAACAGTGAGCTCCAATCAGTGGGCGAAGGCGGTTGAGAGAGCCCTTGAATCTGCAAAGACAAGAGAAGATTAGAATAAGACTTGGTATTCATTCCTAAGTTGGTGCTGCATAATTTTTACATTTCTTGTTTGTGGTGGGATCACCCACCACATTATTTTTGTTATTATAAAATCTATATGGAGGTACTTAGAGTTGGAAAGAAAGATATACCTAAAAAAACACGATGTCGATGTGGCATTGAAGTTGTACAAGGACAGATTATATGAAGCGGGGTTTTTCACTCCAAAAACAGAAACTCTGCCAACGGTAAAAGCACTTGGCAGGGTCCTCGCGAAATCGGTTTATGCTAACAAGAGTGTCCCAACCTATAACAGCGCGGCAATGGATGGAATATTCGTGAGAA
>JBKBIU010000043.1:0-9015 GCA_046294065.1 Pseudothermotoga sp. | reverse complement strand
AAGCGTTTTTTGATCGCTAATCTCTTCTCCATCACAACTTAGGTTCACCAGAACACTATCCACCTGATCTGATTCCACGTACACATTCAAAGACAGATCAGCGCTATTCAACGAAAAGGTCAGTGAACAGTAATTAGTCTGTTTTGCCACAATTTTTGCTTGCTCTGTAGCCTTGTACAATACATAGTTATTCTGATCCAAAATCTGTGCATAGATATTCCAAGTACCTTCTTCAATGGAATCGAACACTATCTCTGAAGTAGGAAGATCAAAGATCTTCTGCAAAGTTCTGCCGCTCTTGCTGATGCTGACGATACCTCTTGCTGGCTGTGAGTTTGGTATGATCTTAAACTGAATGAACTTCACTATCAATCTACCTTTGTTGCTACTCTCGAGTTTTAGACACCCAGAAGTTAAAAAGGCAAAGAACGTCACAAGAACGACGAAAACAGTCTTTTTCACCATATGCACCCCCATGAATGAAAGAAAGGACGATTAAATTATATCATCTTATGACTGAATAAAATACATCTGAGTATATTCTCCACGACGGTGATAATTTTATAAAAATTACTATAAAACATCATTCACAATAAAAATGCATTTCAAAATAATTTTTACAAAACAACCTCATTTGCCAACGTTATTTTTGAACGACGATCTTGACAACATTCAACACACTCTTCAATGATGCTCTTGTGTGTTATTTAGTCATTAGCTTCCCCATTCGAAGGCAGAATAACAAAGAAAGGCAAAAGACCAACTACTTTTTTCATTTAGCTTCGGAAAAGATGTGAAAAACGCCAAAGGCTTGGTCAGCTAATAAAAAACCGAATCTGACAGGTACTCACCTTTGAAAATCTGTTGAAAATCGAACTTGAATTTTAGGCGAGTTGTATTATAATGAGAATTAGTTTGGAGAGGTGGCCGAGTGGTCGAAGGCGCTTGCCTGCTAAGCAAGTGTGGAGGGTTACCTCCACCGAGGGTTCGAATCCCTCCCTCTCCGCCAGGTTGTGCCCGTAGCTCAGCTGGATAGAGCGCCAGACTGCGGATCTGGAGGCCGGGAGTTCAAATCTCCCCGGGCACGCCAGAACCGGGCATTCTCCCTTCTTCTATCATCCTTGCGAGAGTGTATCTAAAACCTTTTGTCGAAACCTTTATATCGCTTTTTCTTGCTATCGCTGTTGCTACTGCACAACCTGACATGATCGTTTTCTCTCTCCCTGGGGGTATGATCTTCATATTCAATACTTGCTCAAAGGTCATATCTCTAAGTCTTTCGGCGATTTTTTCAACATCTTCAACTTTCAGCACAACACCGTCCAGAAGATTCAAATCCCATTTTCCTAACTTTAGTGCCGCAATTGCCACAAAAGATCCCCCAACACCAACGGCGTTTTCAAAATGAGGTAACTGTCTTGAGACATAATCGACGGCACTATCAAAGTCCCTTGCTTCAGGTAGGGAAAGATGAAATATGCTATTGAGCACATGTGTACCAAGTTCAAGGCTAACAAACCAGTCTCTTTTAACAATCTCCAGGCTACCTCCTCCAAGATCAAAAACAGTGATATCTTCCTTTTGTGTTGGGTCTACACAAAGATATGTTAAATAGGCTTCCTCTTTTTCTGAGAGAATCTTTCCTTTCAACTGAAAATCTTTTGCCAAGCTGTGAAAGAGCCATGGTTTTTCACGAAAAACAGCGGTACCAAAAGCATAGACCTCACCGTCTTTGATTTCCTTGAAGATCTTTGTAAGAGCACCTTTCGCTGCACAAAAAGCCTCTTCATCATCTTTGAACGATCTCAGACCTACTTCATAGACCTTTTCTAAAATCGTCCTACCTTCTTCATAAACAAGCAAGATGAAAGAATTTGAGCCAAGGTCCAAAATAGTAACCATCCCATGTCATCCTTTGGACAGATCTTGGATCAGTCTTTCCAATACTCTAACGACAGATTCTTTGTCTTTACTCTCTCGCGGCAGTCTATTGAGAAAGTCTTCGGCGTAACAATAGAAGGCATTTGTCATCTCTGGGTGGTTGATTGCGAACAACCTGACAGGCTGATCTTTTTTGAAGACCGTGACCCCAACCTGATCTTTCACAGAAACATGGACATTACTATTGATATTCTTTGGTGAAATACACAGATGATAATTTTGATATCTTTTCACAAGATATATAAGGTATTCGACGTGTTCTATATACTCCTCAAGGGAATAAAACAGCACACCTTCAGGTTGTGGCAGTTCAACGGATACTCTCTCCGTTCTTATCTGTTCAAGATCCGGTAGTGTCAATATGTGAACACACGAATGTTCCTTAAGATTTTTTTCAAAAAAAGTAGACCTCTTTCTCCAATGTGAGATTATTTGTTCAAGCTCCATACCACTTCGCCGCAGAATCTTTTCAATAATCTCTGCTGGCATCGTGACAAAGGGAAGGCCATCGGTCATTAAAAAAGATGATGCACTTTGTTCCTCAAAATCTTCAAGGAGCTCAAACATTTCTTGAGAGCCTATCTGGGGAATCTTCATGAGTGGGCGACAGGTGCTCAAGAATTTGTTGTATTCCTCTTCGAATAGCTCCACAATTTGCTTTTCCGTCACGAGCAGATTCACTGCACCATGCTGAAAACCTTCAAAAGCAGAGCAATTGAATGCAGCAATCTTGGGTATCACAAAAAGAGTTCTTCTAAAGTAGTGTTCACGATACCTAGGGTTGTAGTACGGTATCACAGAACCACTCATGTATAACGGCAGCCAGAAATCTATTGCACCAAGCATTTCAGAGATGTCTCTGCTCATCGTGTGTATGATCTTTACCTTCCACCCTTTCTTGGTGAGCTGAATCATAACTCCATTGAGCTGCAAGGCATAATTTCTATCGCCGAGAAACCAGTTCACATTTTCATCGCTGTATAAAAGCAAAGTACCTTGCTCTTTATGTTGCAGGGCTAGGTACAAAAACTTCATTACCCCTCTTTGTTTTCCTTCATTTCCGTAGAAGATCTCAAAGTCTACCCTTTGACCCTCAAGTGGGATATCGATATTTCCTATCTGCGGTGAAAAAGTTTTGAAGAGACCTACTTTGTCAAGAAAGCCCCCGATCAGGCGTGTATCAGGCATAGGGGTATCGAGCAACCATTTTGTAACCATCTCAATGAGAGCATGACTATCTAAAACTTGGGGCATACAGCCAGTAATCTCACATATTGCCAATTTCTGATGTTCCATTTTTATGTGATCTACAACGTACTTGGCTATCGCTTCAACATAATGGCTATCCTTTGCCGGTGTTCTTGAGCCTGATCTCCAACGGCTTACCAAAGAAGGATCAATGGAAAGAGCCTTTGCAAGACTGTTATTGGTGATGCCAAGGACATTCAGCAACAGGCTTAACTTCTTACCAAAATCCATAAATATCGCCTCTTGGTATTTTTATATCACAGATCAAAAGTTTTGTCACAACATCATGACAAGCATTGTCAATGACAAAATCAAATCAAGGGTTTAATATGTAAAAACTGTTATAGATTGAAAAAAGAAGGTGTAAAAATGACTCAAAAGTCAAAAAGTTTCCACGTCTTGCTCAAGACGAGTTTCTTTAAAAATGAACTTTACAGTATTTCCTGCGATACTGAAAAGATCCTTTTCAAAGGCGCTGAACAGGGAAATGAAGATTTTGCCGTTTCTTTAAACGATATAGATAGCGTTTATATCTATGGTAATCCACCAAGAGAAATAGAAATAAGAATGAAGGATAAAGTCATAATCGGAAGTTTTAAATCAACAAAGAATTCCCATCAAGCAACATCAATCTTGAAAAGGATTCTCAGAGAAAAATTGTTTCAGACAGACCACTAAAGGAGGAATCTTTGTGAATGAAGATTTAATGGGTTTTTCACAAAAGATCAACGATCCGTCCTACGAAAGATATAGAAAAGCATCGAAAAAATGGTCCTACATCTTCTCGCTGATACTGGCCGTGATAGCCATAATTGCCTTCCCAATCTATGGGTCTATTTCTGGAGATATTGATTTTCCCTATTCTCTCTTTTATGGCTTGGGAATAGGTGGAATCTTTGTCCTTATAGCACTCTTACAAGATTTAAAAGGGCGAAAAGATGCCACTTGGGAAGGAAAGGTCATAGGCAAAAATGTTTACGACAGGACTCAAGTAAAGCGCTATGGCAATCGTAACAAGACTGTGCACTACAAACTTTATGTTTTAAAGGTAATGCGCGAAAACGGCAAAGTTTATACTCACAAATTTGTGGACAATTCCGTTGTTTTTGACTATTACGATGTAGGTGATCGTCTGAAACATCACAAAGGTTTCATTATGTATGAAAAATATGACAAATCGAAGGATTCAAAAATTCTATGTATCGCTTGTGGGACCTTCAATGATATCAAGGAACAAAACTGCTATCGTTGCAAAGTTCCACTTTTAAAGTAGGTGATCCTGTGCAGAAAAAGTCTTCAACATTAGGTTCTATTTTGCCAATGATGTTCAACCCAGGTGCTTTTATTGAAAGGTATCTCGAAAGAACGAGCTTCATTTTTTCACTGATGGTAAGTGGTCTTGCTTTTGCTCTTTTCTTTTTACAGACCGGTTTTGATCTTTATAAAACAGGCCAGAAAGCCGCCTATCATCTTTACGTAATGAGTGGCATAGGATTCTTGTACGGTGTCCTGGTGATACCCTTCTTTGGAATTTTATTCTGGATCTGTCTAAAGATGACAAAATCAAGATTTAGCTTCAAACAAATTCTTTCCGCAACATGTCTTTCCTACAGTGGTCTTCTCATTTATTCTATTTTTGGTTTGATCTTTTCCGTCTTCTTCAACTGGAAGACATCCATAGCCTTTGGTACAACAGGTGCCGTATGGTCAATAGGTTCTTTGATTGGGACCATAAGACAGCTGAGCAATTCAAGGACAGGTCTGGCAATCTTTTTGGCAACAATCTTTGGCACCATAGTCCTCTTCAGCTGGTACTATCTTGGGAACATCTGAGGGGTGGTCGGTTTGAAAAGAGCTTTCATTGTATTTCTTTCTCTGATTGTTGTTAGTATCTTCGCATCTCAAGTTTATGAAAAGATCATCTACAAAAGCGGCAACTGGTTGATGGACCAACAAGATTTCGAAGGAAAGCAGATCCTGGTTATTAGATATGAAGGGACCTTGGATCTGTTAAGAACGGTTATACCAGTCGAGCACAAGAACAGCGTTAGCTTCAACGTCAATTCAGATGTTGTCCTTAAGTCAATATATCTTGCCTGTAAAGATGCAAAAACTCAAAGAATCACCATAGAATACCAGGGAACGACCTTTGGACCATATGAAACCACAAGGATGGAGAGTGGCGAGTATATCTTTGAACCTTCCACAGAGATCCTTTTGAAAAAAGGTAGCTACACCCTCAACTTTTCCGACCCATCTATCTTAGTCGCCGACTCACTCACAGGTCCTGCTGTGGTGATAACAGGTTTTGACGCAGCGCTTTACAAATCTTTCTGGAAGCAAGAGGTTGTTGAAGGGCAAAAAACAACTCAACAACAAACAGCGCAAAAGACGCAGCCAGAGCCTGTTGTCCTGGGGAAAGATGTACTCTTTGAGAATATTCCGGCTCAAAAACTCAGTACCAACACTCAAATTCAGAAAAAACCCATTCAGTTCACATTGAAAGACAGTGCCTTTTTGGAAGAGGTTGCGATAGATCTATTATTTGAACCAACTGATTTACCAGAGACTTCTATAGTTATATACGACAAGGGCAACAAGTCTTATGGGCCTTATTATGTTCGCAATGTTGATACGAATAAGGGCATTATTTTCTTTTCTCCCATGGTTGTCCTGCAACCCAACACTTACACGATAAAGCTTTCCGATGAATCGGCACTGAACTATGAAAAAGATGGAAAACCTATATATGCTCTGAAATCATTCCCTTACGATCCACCCTTTGATTTCACAGGAACCTACAAGATTAATTTCAAAGTGACAAGAATCATGACATTGAAAGGTTCCTCTGAAAAAACCACTCTGGATGTGAAATTATTCGAAGTAGGTGTTATTGATCACGGTGACTTCATAGAACTGGTCGGAAAGATAGATCTAAGAGAAGTCGTACAAATTTTAGAAGAACAAACAAAAAGGAAAGTTCAAGCAAACTACGAAGGTCAGATCTTTCCATTTTCTCAACGCTGTGAGATATTGGAAAGTTCTAAAGAATATGTGAAATGTCAGTTCCCACTGCAGCTTGATTTTACAAACATGCCACTGGTTAACAAATTCATAACGGGACAAATGAGTACCATCGTTGTACTCACCTTCAAAACTCGTCCAGGTTTGACACCCGGTTTGACAATCACAGGCAGTGCAAAGTACATCAGAATCGATGATCCCCACCTTGGGACCGACATAAACGATTATGCAATCACTGGTGATGGTTACAGAATATCAGAAAAACTTCCGCCTTTTGTGGTGAACACCTTAAACAAAAACTTTGGTAGCGCAGGAAATATACCAGGTCCGGGGTCTGCCGAACAGGCAGCAACAGGTCTATTGTTTCCACCTTTGGTAGCGGTGATTGGTTATGCACTGCAAGAACTTTTAAAACCAAAACCCGGTGGAGTCGCCGAAGTTTTTCACGACTATACACGTGCATCAAGGGGTGCAGCTCGAAAGGCGGCCGCAGGAGAAGCAGAAGAATCATCATCAATACAGGAAGATTCACAGTCCTCTGAGTATGAAGCATCACAAGATTATGAAGAAGCTGGCGAAGAGGTTCAGGAAGAATCTCCCATGGTTGAAGAAGCAACTTATTCTGACCAGCCAAGACCGCAAGAAGAAAAGAGTATTCCAGAACAACCGGTTCAACAGAATGTTGAACCTACCAAGGTCAGCGTAATAACCGATCACACGGGCAGAACCAAGGAAGTAACATACGATCCTGAAAGTAATCAATGGATAACGGAAGACGGCAACCTTTTCAATTGGGAGGTATACGAAAAGATCGTTGTTCCAAACCTTGAAAAAGACAAAACCTGGGTTGAACAACAGCGTGACAAGATGACAGAGCCAACAAAGATAGAAAAATCAAAGGAGCAAGCTCATGAAGAATACATACAAAGGCTGGAGAAAAAGTACGGAGTGAGCAGAGATCAGTTGAAAGATGTGATTTCTCAGAATATGGACAAGAACACTAGAGACGCTGAAAAATTCAACAACGATGCCCAGTGGTACGATAGTGCCTACAAAGCCGCAAAAATAACCGGAATCTTTGCTGATAACGCAATCGATGGTCTTGCAGCTTGTACAGGTGCACCAGGTAAGTTTGTCAGGGCCGTTTACAAGGGGGCAAAAGCCTTCGTGCCTGACGAAGAGGGTGAAGGTATCACCTGGGGGAAGGTCATTGGAACTGGCACAGACATAGCCAGCGATTTCATACCTTTTTCAAATCCTTGGAAAGAAGCGGCATTCAAAACGGTAGGTTCATCTATTGGCGGTGCAGTGGATGGAGGTTTGGAAGGTTTTCAAAAGAATCTTGTTGACTCAGCCATAAGCAATTCCTTCGAAGCTTTCGCGAAGACCATAGGAGGAAAAGGATACGGCGATGACGTAAGTAAGTACAAATCAAACTGGTGGAATCCAGAGATGTCAAATCTCGTTTTACCAACTGCGAAATCAAACGTGGATCTACTCACTTCGTCTAGCGGCAAAGACATGTCCAGATTAGTAGCCGGCAAACTGATCAGGGAAATGAAACTGCAAGGTGCAAAAACTGCGGCAGCCTATACAAGCGAAATGCAAGTAAAACCATTGATCTTTGATTGAAGGAGGCAATAAGATGGAACTCACACTGGAAGAAATCACTTACCTTGGAAGGATCTTTACGAACAAAAATGAATTAGGACTCCTTTCAAATATCAACGTGGCGCTCAAAGGGGGCGAAGAAAAATCTCTGACAAAAAAGGGTGTACTCTCTGATGGAAAGCTTTCATTGGGCATAGACGAGTTTCTAAAAACGATATCCATGCCTGAAAGGTGCTGCCGCTTTGTAGCCCAGGTTGGTTATCTCACGGTGGAAAAATACAGTTATCACAAAGAAAACAGAGTTGTTCTTGCACAGAACAGTCAAGGCAGCTTTTTCTTTTCAATAGACAGTGATCTTAAAGCAGTCAGGGGCAATTTGGTTGATCTCTACGGGGGGTCCAACCTCAAGACAACAACCGTTTCATTGTGGATGCAGAAAAATGAACTATTAGCCTTCGCAACCCTCGCAGATCTGTACAGAAGAGAAGAACTACGGTGCTACCTTTCTGGTGATCAACCTAAGGATTCTTTTTCAATCGATGAGTTTGGAGAGTACATAGAAAAACCAATGAAAAATGGTCTTTTGAATTTCTTGAGAACTAACTTCAAAAACTTTTCTTCAGAAATAAATTTGCAAGCTACATTGGCTGAGCTTGTAAAAAAGTCTGTTCTAACCAAAGAAAATAACCTAAGGTTCAATCAAAGCAACATTCTTTTTGCAAAGAATTTCTTACTCATCCCTTCGGTCTCTCTGCTGGAAATACTCACTCTGAACGATGATCAGATAACGATTTCGACAACGATCTTTTTGAACTCCTCCGTGCACGATGTACTGAGGATTGGACTTTTGGACGGTGGCGCAATTTTATCGACGGTTACATCACAAGAACAGATTGATGAGATACTATGGGCGCTGAACTGTCCTGATTTGGCCAAAGAAACCCAAAGATTTTGTCCCAACTGCGGTGCACCATTGATACCTGGCAATGCCTTTTGTTCCAAGTGTGGTGCCAAGTTGAATGGAAGGTGATCCATTTGAAAGAGAGTATCTTGAGATTCTCAGCCCTAAAAGCACTTTTTAGAATGACAGCTTTTGCCTTAATAGGTTTCACAGCTTTCTCGAAACCAATCAAAGATATTAGCCTACTAAATGCCTTGTTCAGCGTAACCTTAGGGATTTTCTTTGGTGGC
>JBKBIU010000321.1:0-1844 GCA_046294065.1 Pseudothermotoga sp. | reverse complement strand
CACATCGATTATTGCTGCAGTCGGATGACCGGCCGTTACAAAAGCAGCATCGATGTTTTCGTTTTTCAGATTATCGGCGGCCTCAGCAAAACTAAGGTACTGTACTTTGATATCGTTGTAGGTAATACCTGCGGCCAATAAAATGTGTCTTGCATTCACTTCTGTACCACTTCCGGCAGCACCCACTGCTACTCTCTTTCCTTTCAAGTCATAGATACTGTTGATACCTTTGTCAGCAAGGGCAACTATCTGAATTGTTTCTGGGTACAGGGTGGCTAATCCCCGTAGTCCCTGGAATGGTTTGTCCTTGAACAGTTCGATGCCTGCGTATGCGTAGAAAACTACATCGTTTTGTACAAAGATTACATCAACCTCTTTGTTTTTCAAAAGATTCACGTTGGCGACCGAAGCACCTGTTGATTGAGCTGAAGCATTGACGTTCTTAAGATTTCTTGTCCAGATGTCTGCCAATGCAGCACCAAGTGGATAGTACACTCCTGCTGTACCACCAGTTGCTATGGTCAGAAAGGTAGCAGCAAAAGTAGAAATTGCAAGGATAACAACTAACAAACTAGCAACAAATTTTCTCACCTTTAATCCCTCCCCTTGAAGAGTGTGATGTTTACAAAAAGATTATACCACAGCAATAAAGGTGAAAATACCTTCAACTCACATTTCTTCAGCCACAAGATTTCAAAACGCTGGATATGGGAGTTACCTCTGTAAAGTATTGAAAGTGATCACTAAAATCAGTTGATGTTACTAAGGCTAGCACATAGTCTGAAGACTTTGTAAGCTTCTATGTAGTTGGACGCTTTGTAACAAATCGTCCTTGCATCTTTTCGGATGACATTTGGTATGAGCGATGCCATTTCTGTCATTGCAGACCTTATGAAGGATATTTCCAGTTCAACTGGCTCTCTTTCGATGGTTGGCTTAAAGTTCTTGATATTTTCAAGCGCCTGTTTAACACCATTTGTTAAACGTTCTTTTACTACATCGAAGGAATAGAGCTTTGCTGAGTACCTACCACACGCCTCTTTGACAACTACACCAACGAAATCGTTCAGCTCTTCCTTTGCGCATCTTATAGTGTTTTGGTCCCCTGTAATCAGAGCTATGGGCACACTGAAAACACCCGCAAGCCTCCCGTTTAAACCAGCTTCACTCATCGGCCTTCCATTTACTTTTGCGTATAAAATTCTACCTGTATAGGTATGATCCATTATGGCTTGTTCGCTGCCTGCCCTAGCGTGGTAACCTACGAAAAAGACGGCATCAAAACTTTCATCTATGCCTTGCATCATGCTCCATGGCTTTGGACTGCCACTTATCAAGACAGCCTTTGGATGTAACTCTTCAATGAGAATGTTGTCCATATTATTGTGTGAGTCGTTCACAACAACTTCGGTTGCACCAAATTGATATGCCGCTTCCACCACAACATTGACTTCCTTGGTCATGATTTTTCTAAATCTTTCGTATTCTTTTGTGTCAGGTTCCACATGAGAAGAAGAAACCACTCCCGATATACCTTCCATGTCAGCTGAGATAAAGATCTTCATATTAACCCCTCCTCGTGATATCTTTGCAGCGTTGTACAAAGATCTCGAACAGCTTCATTTGCTCCTCGTATTTTTCGATCATTCTTTCGGGATGCCACTGTACTCCCAGGACAAAACTTTCTGTATCAATTTTTTCAACGGCTTCTATGATACCATCCTGTGAATGTGCAACGGCTTTCAGCACTGGAGCAAGATCTTTGACTGCTTGGTGGTGAAAGCTATTGACGAGTATTTCATCTTTTTGAAAAAGATTGTGTAAGAGACTATCTCTGTGCAGAA
>JBKBIU010000320.1:0-1845 GCA_046294065.1 Pseudothermotoga sp. | reverse complement strand
ATGTTGTTGATATTTTAGATGTTGACACGATAGTTTTAGGTGGTGGTCTAACAAAAAATGAGTACTATACAAATATGGTGGTAGAATTCATTGTGAAGAATTATTACCGATTACCTGCAAAAACAGTGAACGTTGAGCGGACGATCTACCAGTTGAACTCAGGTGTAATGGGTATGATTTTTCTCATCCGCGACCTGTTCGGAGGTGTAGATGCATGTTAAAAGCAACGAAACTGTCGACCGCCGATACGCTCTTTCAGTTGAGCCGTGGTTTTCGAGTCAGAAAGATAACAATTGAGGGATCTTCGACAGGTAGAGCAGAGGTTCATGAATTTCAGCATGATTTGTATGTACCGTTAGCAGGAAAGGCTACGGTACAGGTTGGCAGACTCACAGGTAGAGTCGAGAAGGTAACCGAAGGAGAATTTCGTAGTGATTCAATGGACGTGACCGAGCAGTTTGAAGTGCACGCTGGTGATATATTGCTCATCCCAGCAGGTCTTGCTCATAGGGTCGTTGTGGATGAGTTCTATCAACAATGGGTGTTTAAAATTGACCATGAATGTTGAGTACAGAAAAAAGATTCAAAGGATTTATTCAAAACTCACACAAAGTCAAAGAAAAGTAGCTGAATTCATCATTGATAACCCATCCAAAATCACCTTGATGAGCGCAGATCAACTTGCCAAGGCATCTGGGGTCGGTGAGACTACCGTCATAAGATTTGCACGGATCTTAGGGTACAGTGGGTACTCAGATATGAAAGAAGATTTTCAACGTGCACTTGTCAATAACATGACCTCTTCAAAGAAGGTTGAAGAGGGGTTGAAAGCAGTTACATCAGAGACGATACTTGAAGGATTGCTCAAAACACACCAGGCGGTTTTCGCAACCATGAACATTCTGGAATTAACTAAGAGTTTGAAAAATGCTGCGAGGATGATCTATGAGGCAAAGGATGTATACGTTTTTGGTGAAGGTGCAGCAACGGTGCCGGCTATGGAGCTCTCGTTCTGGTTAAACAGATTTGGAAAAAAGACGTGGCTTTTCAACACGACCGGTCGTTCCTTTTTTGAGCACATTGTGAATATAAGAGAAGGTGACATTTCTGTCGGTTTTGCATACAGGAAGATCAATTTTGAACTGAGAATACTGTTTGCTGAAACTCGAAAAAGAGGTGGGAAAAATATACTATTCACAGATAGAGCTCTCAGCCCGCTGAGTGAGCTGGCAGATGAAATGATTGTCACCGATCGAGGAGGAATTGGCAGTTACAGATCCATGGCTGTACCTGTCATTATGTCTGATGCTCTGCTTTTTGAGTTTGCCACAATCAGTGAGATGAGTTTGGAAAACCTCAGAACCCTCGAAAAGATCCGCAAGGAATATGGTTATGAATAATCTCAAAAAGCTAATCGTTCTGGAAAAAAGTTGCAAAATAAAGTCGGAATAATTGATGATATAATTCACACAGTATTATCATGCGGAGGTGTAGTCTTGCAAACCTTTTGGGAACAGGAATTCAGATGCCCTGTCTGTGGAAAGACATTTCACTCTGTTCGTGTGTTCAGTAATGCCATCAAGATCAAAGATCGCGATAGCGATCTGAAACCAACATATGACGGAGTCAATGCATTGTTGTTTCAACCGGTGACTTGTCCTGAATGTTTGTACACTGCCTTTGAAAACGATTTTGAGATGTCACTTTCTCAAAAGCAAAAGGAGATGCTGACAAAACTATGTGAAAAGCTCAAAACAATGCTTTCCATCAATCTTTCCAAAGAAAGAGATCTAAAAGATGGGGCTTCCCTTTTTACAATAGCGGCCGCAGTCTACGTGGTAGTTG
>JBKBIU010000319.1:0-1851 GCA_046294065.1 Pseudothermotoga sp. | reverse complement strand
TCCCATCTTCGTTCTTTCACCCTGCCCAAGCCAGCAAATCCGCGCAGGCAAACCCTGCCAATGGATCTTCTTCTGTGCCATGTCTATCCATCTTTTTAGATGTTCATCATGTGGAAACAATTCAAGGACCTTCTTGTCTGTTTCGTAGATATCCTGAGGGTCTCCAGAGAGGGCAACCCATCTGAATGGGCCACTCCCTCTTGCAAAAAGATCCCTGATGTACTCAGGGACATACCCGGGTATCTCAAAGGCATTCTCAACACCGTGATCATAGGCGAGTCTTCGAATATTGTTGCCGTACTCAAAGACCTTTGCACCTTGCCTTTTCATCTCTATAATTGCATTGACATGTTCCGTCACAGAATCGTAGACCCTTTGAAGGTATTCTCTTGGATTATTTTTTCTAAGCTCTGCCGCTTGCTGTACTGAAAGACCTTTTGGTATGTAGCCGTTTAGAGGATCATGGGCAGCCGTTTGGTCTGTAACTACATCGGGGATGATTCCCATTTTTACAAGCTGCGGATGAATCTCTGCAGCATTGGCAAGGAGCGCAATAGAAAGTGGTTTGCGTGATCTCTTTGCCTGTTCAACCATCTTCAATGCTTCTGTCAAGTTATCTGTCCAAGTATCCAGATAACCTTTTTCCAGTCTGCGATCGATCATCCTCTTGTCAACCTCCACTGCAAGAACCACACCATCGTTCATCGTAACTGCCAATGGTTGTGCACCGCCCATTTCACCGAGACCTGCAGTTAGAACGAATTTTCCAGCTAAGGAGCCTCCAAAATATTTGTTTGCAACGGCATAGAAAGTTTCGTAAGTTCCTTGCAAAATACCTTGAGTCCCTATGTAAATCCAACTTCCTGCAGTCATCTGCCCAAACATGATCAGTCCACGTTCTTCAAGCTCTCTGAAATACTCCCACGTTGCCCATTTTGGTACCAACAGGGAGTTTGCTATCAGTACTCGTGGAGACCATTCATGAGTTTTGAAAACTGCCACAGGTTTACCGCTCTGAATGAGGAGTGTTTCATCATTCTCGAGGTTTTTCAATGTTTCGACTATCTTATCAAAACATTCCCAATTTCTCGCTGCTTTCCCTGTCCCTCCATAGACAATGAGATTTACTGGATCTCTTGCAACTTCTGGATCTAAGTTGTTCATGAGCATTCTCATGGCCGCTTCGGTCTGCCAGCTTTTACATTTTATTAGGGGACCTCGGGGAGCTTTAATTATCCTCATAACTTGCGAACCTCCTTCCCATTTTCCAAAGATTATTGTATCATTTTATTGTATTAATCAACATAGGAGGAGAACAATGAGAATATTATTTGTAGATTGCAATAAGATTCAAGAAAAGTTGGCCCAAGAGTTGCTTCGTGCAAATACATCTGTGGACAAATTTGTTAAGAAACAAATTGAAGAATACAATGGTCCATTCAGTGACGTTTTGAAAAGAAATATTATTGTCGCACAGCAGATAGGACTACCCCTCTGTCAAGACACAGGGATGGTGGAGTTCTTCGTCTTTGTAGGCTACAACGTTGTGTTTACGCAACTTTTAGAGGACACTCTCAACGAAGTTGTCAGGCAAGTATATATGAGAAATCCTTTCAGATATTCTGTTGTGAAAGATCCCATCTTTGAAAGAAAAAACACCTTTGACAACACTCCAGCCGTTGTTCATACCTTTATTACTGATAGAGAGAATGTGCAGATACGTTTTCTTGTGAAAGGTGGCGGAAGTGAGAATTTGACACGGTTGTTTATGTTGAATCCTTCAGCGAGAACGGATGAAATTGTTGATGTAATAGTCGGTCACATCAAGGAACATGGTGCGAAAGGATGTCC
>JBKBIU010000318.1:0-1865 GCA_046294065.1 Pseudothermotoga sp. | reverse complement strand
TCTTGCAGAAATAAAGGGCTTTGGTATGAACGATGATGCCTATCACATGAGCGCACCTGATCCTGAAGGTACAGGAGCAGAAAAAGCCATGAGAATGGCGTTGGAAGATGCAAAAATTGGTGAGGATCACATTCAATATGTGAGTTGTCACGCCACTAGTACACCGGCCGGTGATGTGGCAGAGGCGAAAGCTATAGAAAGAGTCTTTGGCAAAAAGGTTTTCGTCAACAGTTCCAAGGCCCTCATGGGTCATTTGCTTGGAGCTGCAGCGGCAGCAGAACTTGTTATAGGAATTCTTCAGATGCAAGAAAAATTTTTGCACGCGATGCCGAACCTGGATAATCCAGATCCACAAATCAATATCAATCTTATTGGTAAAAGACCAGTTGAGATTGAAATAGACAACTTTGTGAAAAACTCCTTTGGATTTGGTGGGCACAACGTCTCACTCGTAGTAGGGAGGTATCAAGGTTGAATATTGATCAGATAATGAAGATATTACCGCATCGTTTCCCAATGCTTTTGATTGACAGAGTCATGGAAAAGAGCGATGAACATGTGATCGCTATGAAAAATGTGACTGTGTCTGAAATATTTTTCACCGGTCATTTTCCACAGTATCCTATCTACCCAGGTGTGCTGATAATCGAAGGGCTTGCGCAAACAGCAGGTATCATGCTACTCAAACCCGGTGAAAACCTCATACCTTTGTTTTTGGGCATAGATGAAGCAAGATTCAGGTCAGAGGTGAGACCTGGAGACACAGTCATTTACGACGTCAAATTGAAGGAATCGAAGTTAGGAGTTTTTAAAGTTAGTGGTGTTGCCAAGGTTCAAGAGAAAATTGTCGCAACGGCAACACTTTTGGTAGGAGTGAAAAAAGATGAAAAATCGAGTAACTGAATTGTTGAAGATAGAATACCCAATTCTTATGGGCGGTATGGCTTGGGCAGGAACTCCAAAATTAGCGGCTGCTGTTTCAAACGCCGGAGGACTAGGAATGATAGGTTCTGGCGCCATGAACCCAGAACAGCTAACAAGTGCGATCCACCACATAAAACAAATGACAGATAAGCCTTTCGGTGTGAATATTATGCTCGCTTCACCCTATGCAGATGAACTTGTCAAAGTTGTCTTGAAAGAACAGGTACCGGTTGTGACCTTTGGTGCGGGAAACCCTGCAAAATATATCCCATCACTGAAAAGACAAGGCACCATAGTTATACCTGTGGTTGCTTCCGACTCCTTAGCAAAGCTACTTGAGAGGTCTGGCGTAGATGCTGTGATTGCAGAAGGTATGGAATCTGGTGGTCACATCGGGGAAGTAACGACAATTGTGTTAGTAAACAAGGTTGCAAGATCTGTGAAGATACCGGTCATTGCAGCAGGTGGTATTGCCGACGGTAGAGCAATGGCCGCGGCATTCTCCTTGGGTGCCGAAGGAGTTCAGATTGGTACAAGATTTCTCGCATCATTTGAAGCAGAGATCCATGAAAATTACAAGAAAAAGATTCTGAGTGCCTCGATAAGAGATACTATCGTGACAGGGATGAAACTTGGTCATCCTGCGAGAGTTTTGAAAACACCATTTGCAAGACAGATTTGCGAACTTGAAGCACAAAGTCCCCTTGAGGCAGAACAGATCTTGGTTGGTAGCCTCAGACGTGCAGTTCTGGATGGTGATCTTGATTCTGGTTCCTTCATGGCAGGACAGGTAGCTGGATTAGTAGACCAAATACTACCGGTCAACCAGATCATACAGACAATTTTTGAAGAATTCAAACAAACTGTTAGAAAACTCTGTATGGAGGTGTTACAATGAGAGCATTTCTCTTCCCTGGTCAGGGTTCTCAATATTCTGGAAT
>JBKBIU010000317.1:0-1868 GCA_046294065.1 Pseudothermotoga sp. | reverse complement strand
CGTTATGGGATACGATATGATTCGCCTGTTCATCGGTAGCGAAGGAACACTTGGAATTATAACAAAGATTATTCTCAGGCTCATACCTAAGCCAAAATACTCTGCAGTCCTATTGACACCTTTTAAAGATATAGAAAGTGCCATATCCTGTGTACCGAGAGTCCTGTGTGAGTCTGGTATATTACCAACTTCCATCGAGTTGATGGACAGATTCTCTGTGGAAATATCTTCAAAATTCTTGAACGAAAGTATTCCAAAGCAGGGCGCCGATTGCCACCTTATCTTTGAAGTAGAAAGCCTTGATAGAGAAAGTTTGACAAGAGCATATATTTCTCTGGGCGAAAAGCTCCAACAATTGGGTGCGTTGGAAGTTTATATTGCAGACAACAGACATCAAAGGATGAAGATCTGGAAGTTTAGGAAGGCAATCGCCGAAGGTATTATAGCCTTCAGACCAAAGCACTGTATGGAAGATGTAGGTGTGCCCATAAGATCGATTCCAATGCTCATAAGATCAACTTATGATATTGCTCAGAAAAATCAAGTCGAGGTACTCAACTTTGGTCACGTCGGCGATGGGAACGTTCATGTGACCTTTCTCAAACCTGAAAACATGTCCGAAGAACAATGGGAAGAAGCTATGCATAGATGTCTGATAGAACTGTATCGTGTTACAGCAGATCTTGGCGGTACGATGACAGGTGAGCATGGTATTGGAATAAAAAGGAGAGATTATCTAAACGTTTTCCTAAGCCAGGCAGAAATTCAGATCATGAAAAAAATCAAACAGGCAATTGACCCAAATAACATACTAAATCCAGACAAGATTTTTCCAATTTGATTCTCATCAAACGTTAGATTTAATCGATTTGCTCTTCACGGTTGGCAGAGCGTATCTTAAAGTGACTGAAACCAGTATGACCCCTCCACCTAAAAATGCCCATGTGGTGGGCTTCTCGCCAATGAACAAAAATACCCATATTGGATTGAGTATGGGTTCAATCACAGAAACCAGTATTGCTTCGAGCGCAGTCACATATTTTATAGCGATCGAATAAAGGATATAGGACAGACCAAGCTGAAAGACTCCCAACAAGATTATACCAACCCAGCTTGTCATATTGGGGACACCTTCAAACATGAATGGTAGGCCTATCAAAGCAGTCAAAATGTTTCCCATAAGGGTAGATTCGATTGGCGAAGCATCTTTCTGTTTTCTTAGGAAGATGATCAAAAATGCAAAGGCAATACCACTCAAAACGCCCATGAAATTCCCCACAAGACCGGTGGGCTCGAGCTTATCAACAAAGAAAAGGAACATACCAAAGATGACGATACCGATAGTTACCCAGTCGCTGATCTTCGTCTTTTCTTTTAATATCAAAGAGCCAAAGATTGCAATGTATACAGGTGATCCATACTGAAGAAGGATCGCATTAGCCGCCGTTGTGAATTTATTTGCACATACAAATAGCAAGACAGTTGCAGCATAAAACAAAGCGGCGAGAATTTGGTCTGATCTCCAGGTAAATTTCGGCTTTCTAACAAATGCCCATATGACAAGAGCAGATATGGCACTCCTTGCACCAGCGATCGCTAAAGGATTCCATTGAACGAGTTTTATCAAAACACCAGCCAAACTCCAAAGAGTGGCAGCCAGTACCAAATAAAGAATTGCCGTTGATCTCTTCATGTGTATCACCTTCTGAAAAATTTGATTGTACCTTTACAGAAGTGTCAGTCATAACTATTATGCTTGTAAGCTCTCTATCTGTTTATCACAATTTCATAAACTAAGTATTGCTTTCAAGAAAATCTTGCAAAGTAGTCTATGAAAAAACAAGGGGCATTGGATGCCCCTTGTTTTT
>JBKBIU010000316.1:0-1873 GCA_046294065.1 Pseudothermotoga sp. | reverse complement strand
GGAATCATAAGCATCGATAGGGTAAAGGAAGAAACAAAACCCTTAGCACGAAAATGGTATTTTGCCAGTGCATAACCGCTCATTACGCTTATCATAACGGTCAAGACGGTGGCGAAAATTGATATCAAGAAAGAATTTCGCATGAACAGAGGAAGTGGAGTCTTTGAAAAAATGTTCCTGTAGTTTAACAGGGTCAACTTGGTTATCAACCGAGGAGGCCATGAAAACAGATCAGCTTCTTCTTTAAAACTCGAAAACACAGTCCAGACTATGGGAAGAACGTAAAAGATGGCAAAAGTATACACAATGAGGTTGAGAATCACCAACAGAACTCTCTTTCTTTTTTTCATTGTTTCTCCTCCAAGATTCTGAATTGCAGTAGTGAGAGAGCCAACAGGATCAGGAACAATATTACCGACATGCTCGATGCCACCCCGAGTTTCCTTTCCATAAAAGCTGTATAATATACTCTCTGTGCGATCATCGTGGTTGATGTACCGGGCCCACCAGCAGTGAAGACATATATAACCTCAAAACTTCTCATAGCCATGATTGTCGAAAGAACTATCACAAGGACAGAGGTGGGTTTGAGCAAAGGAAAGATTATCTTCCAAAACCTTGTCCAACGATTTGCACCATCCAACGCTGCCGCTTCATAGACTTCGTTTGGAATAGCTGTTAGAGCTGCATTGAACATGACCATAAAATAACCAGCAACATTCCAAACGGTCACCAACAAAACACTAAGAAAGGCCAATCTTTTGTCTATCAACCATGATATGGGATTGAACCCACTTTTCATAAGAAGTACGTTTATCAAGCCTGCGTCGTAATCTAAAAACCATTTCCAACTGATACCAATGATGGATGGCGACAAAAGCCAGGGCCAGTAAAAGAGTGCGCGCAGAAAGGACTTACCATAGATGAAATCCGATGTAGTTATGAGCGACAGAAGCAAAGACGTAAAGAAAACCAAAGGAACCACAAGTGAGGTGTAAAAAAGTGTCCTGATCAAAACACGGCTAAAATCACTTGGCATTCTAAACAGATTGATAAAATTAGAAAAACCGACGAATTTCCCCGAAAAAGTGAGCATATCATAGTCAGTGAATGAATAGTAAAAGCTACTCAAAGCCGGTGTCACAATGAATATAGCAAAAATCAAAAGATTGGGTAAAAGGAAAAGCCAAGGTACTATCTGTCTGTTCAAAATTTTCCCTCCACTCTTGTAGCCATAACTTGGGTGGGGGATGCCCACCCAAGAAAGTTCAGCGTCCCTTCGCTGCTTCTTCCCTTAAAAATTTTGCGAGATCTTTAAAGGCTTGGGCAGGTGTTTTTTCCTTGGCTACAGCAGATTTTATTGCATCAATTATGACTGTTCTGTTCTTTTGTATTATAGAAGCTGTATCGGGATCGTACCAATCAGCAACAAGGCTTCCCCGCCCCGACTCATTAAGATCTTTCATCACCAAATCGTAAACTGGTTTAATCACAGGATCCTCAATGTTTATCTTGTCACTGAGATCTTTTCTATCAGGTACCAGATAAAGTTTACCGGCGAATTCTGCAAGATTTTCCTGGTTTGTCAAGAAGAAAGCCAGTTTGGCACCCTTTTCAGTGAATGGAACGATATACTTTCCACCAGTCATAACTGCCCTCTGACGTTTGTATGGCCACATAATGGCACCCCAGTCAAACTTGAGTTGTTCTTTGAATTGTGCCAGCATCCAAGTACCAGAGACATACATAGCGGCCATTCCATTTTGGAAGTATTTCGCCGGTGCATCACCTGTGAGCCACACCGCTTTGGGTATTAGATCTTCATCGTGGAGTTTAACGAAAAACTCCAAGGCTTCGATAGACTCAGGTGAGT
>JBKBIU010000315.1:0-1878 GCA_046294065.1 Pseudothermotoga sp. | reverse complement strand
ACTATCTGATAGACTGAATATAGGTGACTGGCACTTTCGGATAGTTGAAACGCCAGGCCACACACTTGGGTCTGTTGTCTTTGAGTTAGATGGAATATTTTTCACCGGTGATACAATCTTTATTGACAGTGTTGGCAGGACTGATTTTCCAGAATCCAATGAAGGTTCTATGTTGGAAAGTTTGAGAAAATTAATGACTCTTTTCAAGGAAGTGAATCCAAATTCTCTGGTGCTTCCTGGACATATGCAGTATAGTACAGTTGCGGATGTTTTTGAGAAAAACGTTTTTCTCAAGGAGGTCTCAACATGAAAAAAATAGTAATCGTTTTCTTTATTCTGTTCTTAGCTGGTTGTATGCTGAGACCAGTTCATGTCCCGCCAAGTGCATATTCTCTTAACTCGGCTATCAAAATAGTTCAAGATGGCTATGCATTGATCTTTCTTGAAGAAATAGATGGCTATGGAAGCGTGAGACAAAGAGGTGTCGTGGCAAGTTATCTAAAAGATGGTGCAAACTATCTTTTCTACGGTTTTAAATTCTACAACAGTTCAGCGAAAGATGCGTGGAAAAAGATAGTCAAGGACCTTGGCACTTGGAGTTCGAGAACCTATCTAGATTTTCCAGCTAGCGGTTTGTACAGCACAAAAAAAGATGGAAAGTACATTGTTGCATGGTGGAAAGATCTTTGGCTATTCGTTGTTGAATCCTCTTCGAACGCCGAGGTTTTTGCTAATTATGCTATGGACCTTTTTGCTACGATCGGAGGACTGAGAAAATGGTAATCTTGGCACACAGAGGTTTCTCTGCAAAATTCCCTGAAAACACCCTGAAAGCTTTCCAAAAGGGATTTGAGTGCGGTGCAGATGGTCTTGAGCTTGATTTAAGAATGACAGCAGACAAGAAAATTGTGGTCATTCACGATGAAGATCTGGAAAGGCTCTTTGGCGACAGAATCAAAGTCTGTGAGCTGACCCTCTCTGAATTGAAGAAATATCAGCAAGATGGCGAACCCATACCTACCTTTGAAGAGGTACTTTCAATCATCCCCAGCGGCAAACTGCTGAACGCAGAATTCAAAGAAGATGAAGTGGCAGAGGACGCTATAGATTTGATAGGAAGATACTCGCTGCTTGAAGATACTATTATCTCATCCTTTCATCATGATTTGATAGCAAAACTGATTAAGAAATATCCACATATAAAGTTCGGGTTCCTGATCGGTGAAGAGTTAAGAGAAAACCCAATCGAACTTGTCAGAAGTTTACTTGAACACAAACCCTATTCAATGCACCTTCCACATCAATTAGCCGATTATCCAAAGTATTTCAAAACCATATGCCATATGATCAAAAAAGAAAATGTGAAAATCTTTATATGGACACTGGACGATCTTCAAAAGTACGAGAATATCAAAGACAGCATAGATGGTGTTATAACGAATGATGTCTGTGTTTTTGTAAAACATATCAAAAGGATAAATTGAGTTAGTCATAGGGAGTTCTTGATTGCCGTGTGGGGGTGCCAGCGTATGAAAACCTTAACCCTTGTTCTGATCATTTTCAGTATTCTTTGTTTTAGTTTCACCTTCCGATTCGATGGATCGATTGAATACGACTTTGATAAACCAACGGATCTTACAAAATTCTCTGTCATAGTACCTTTTATAGACGTGTCTTTCACAGCAAGCGGTGGTTTTAAGAGAGATAATTTAGTGATACCACCATATGCCGATAAACTTTGGTATAACTACTGGTATTGGGATGAAGGTTTCGTCCAGTGGGAAGAGGATCTCTTTTTAATCCAAGTAGGTGTGAAGCAACACTCCATAGGACCTGGCAATATATACAAACTTTTCGTCGATGGAAAAGGTTTTTCCT
>JBKBIU010000314.1:0-1884 GCA_046294065.1 Pseudothermotoga sp. | reverse complement strand
TTGAATATATCTCCTGATTTAATCGAAGCAGCTTATATAGACGGTGCAAACAACTGGAAAATCAGTTGGAGAATAATATTTCCTCTTACAGTACCAACCTTCAGGACTCTTTTAATACTTCTTTTCATAGGTAGTTTCAACGTCTTTGACATGATATACGCTTTAACTGGAGTACAGGCTGGACCTTTCAGATCAACAGATGTGCTTGGTACAGTCTTTTATAGAACCGCCTTTGGCGGTCTGGGAAGCGCTTACACAGATATGGGACTTGGCGCTGCTGTGACGGTCTTCATTTTCATGATAGTGATGCCCATGTCGATCCTATATGTATACTTAGTTGAAAGAAGGGATCGAAGATGATGAGGTTTTCCAAATACTATAAATTACTTGCATATCTTGTACTTTCCGTTTATGCCTTTGTGATACTTGGTCCTTTTTTCATGATAATCATGAATTCCTTCAAAACGATGCGTGAGCTCTTTATGAAGCCTTTCTCTTTACCATCAAAGTTTATCTATCAGAACTACGTACAGGCATGGCAAAGAGCTTCTATTGCAAGAGGATATATCAATAGCGCGATGATAGCAATTGTTTCAGTTGTTACTGTTGTCCTTTTGTCATCCATGTTTGCCTACATAATATCGAAATATGAATTCAAAGGGCGTAGATACCTTTTCATATACTCTATGCTTGGTTTAGCACTTCCTGCGAGGCTCGCAGTTATTCCAATATTCTTACTTTTAAGGAGTCTGAACCTCACAAATTCGCTTCTTGGTCTGATTCTTGTTTACAGCTCTGTCAACGTACCTTTTTCTGCTTTCATACTGAAGAATTTCACTGACTCTGTTCCAAATGAACTATGCGAAGCTGCCAAAATCGACGGCGCATCTGTAGCAACTATCTACAGCAGGATCATACTTCCACTGATAAAACCAGCTTTATCCATATCTGCAATCGTCACCTTTGTGAACGTGTGGAATGACTTTTTCTTTCCACTGATTCTCATAAACGACAGATCGAAGGCAACCATTACGCTTGCTGTGTCTATCTTTTTTGGTGAATACTCAAACCAGTGGCATCTTTTGTTCTCTGGCTTGGCACTTTCTATTGCACCAACCATCATTCTGTTCGTGATCTTTTCTCAGTACTTTATAGCCGGGATGACTCAAGGTGCCATAAAATGAGGTGAAATCTGTGAGATTAGGTTTAGATGTCTTTCTTCACGATTATTCCTCAAAGTTCAGTGATGCTCGAATTGGTTTGATCACAAATTCAACAGGAGTAAACTGTGAATTGAGAAGAAATATAGATCTTTTTCTCGAACATGGTCTGAAGTTGGTAAAACTCTTTGGACCTGAGCATGGGATCTATGGTGCAGCACCAGATGGTGTTAAGGTTTCAGATGCTGTCGATCCCAGATACAAGATACCTGTCTATTCACTATACGGTGATAAAACAAGGCCTACGAAAGAGATGCTTGAGGATCTGGACGTTGTAGTCTTTGATATACAAGACGTTGGACTGAGGTTTTACACCTATATCTACACCATGGCTTACTGCATGGAAGAAAGTGCAAAGTACGGCATCAAGTTCATAGTACTTGACAGACCAAATCCTATAAACTGTGAAATAGTAGATGGTCCAGTCATTAAGAAGGATTTTGACAGCTTTGTGGGTGGTTATGGTCTTGCACTGAGATATGGCATGACGATAGGTGAGCTAGCAAGGTATTTGAACGATTATCAAAAAGTGAATGCAGATTTAATGGTTATCCCAATGGATGGCTATGCAAGATCATATTTCTACGATGAAACAGGACTATTTTGGAATACACCTTCACCAAATCTTCCCTCACTGGAACACACGCTTCTGTACATCGGTTTT
>JBKBIU010000313.1:0-1884 GCA_046294065.1 Pseudothermotoga sp. | reverse complement strand
TGTCTTCGTACTCACATAGGCAAGTTGTTCTTTTGATCCAATTAACCATGTACTTTCATCGTACTGAAAGGCAAAAAAGATACCCTTCCCTATAGAAACAAAGGCAAGTGATATGGCATCCTTGAGTGGAACAGTATATTCAGAAGCCTTGTAAGCAATCTGCTGGGAAGAAAAGATTTTCCCTGTGTAAGGATCAATCTTTATTTGATTATGTGTCGTCACGACAACCCACATAGGTGAGTTGTTCACAAAATCTAGGTAAGTGGCTATCACGTTTTTTTCTTTAGAGTTGTTTATTGCATCCAGGATGGTTATCTTCAGAGTGCTCAGGTTGAAAGTATTGTATAGATTGGTCAGTTCGTTTATTTTTTTAATGATATCAGAAAGATCGTTCTGGGCAATAGCAAAAACAACAAACAGAAGAAGCAAAAAAACCAAAGTTTTCCTCATCTGACCACCATCCAAATTATACTACCCACAGGAGGTTAAAAAATTATTAGATTTCTTTCCATACAATAGTTTACAGCAAAAGACATAATCTCCACTTTGACATAATATTTAACTTTAATCGATCTGTTGGTAGAAAAAAATAATTCTTTCGCAAACAATGTGCGGCAAAAAGGCCTTTAAAAATAGGATTTTGAAAATTACTCATTTCTAATTATTTTTTAATCAGTATGTAGTAAACGAATTTTTGGAGGTGGGATGATGAGACAGGTATTTTTGTTTGTCGTCATTGGTGTCATAATGTTGATTGCTGGTTGTATGAACCTGTCGCCTTCGAGTGGAAAATTGACAGTCTATTTGACAGATGCCGTTTTACCACTTGACCAGGTACAAAGAATCGATGTAACCATCGACAAAATCTTACTCATGAGCGACACAGACGATGCCTCAGTTGTTGTCTCTGACGAAGCTACGACGGTGAATCTACTTGACCTGATTGGTTCAGAGATAAGTTTTCCAACGATTCAAACCTCAGGCACCTACACACAGTTAAGATTGGAGATCAGCCAAGCAAAAATAACTGTGAATGATCAAGAATATGAACTTAGAATTTCATCAAGTTCTCTGAAATATCCTTTCACAGAACCATTACAGGTAAATTCAGATACGGTCTTAGTATTAGATTTTGATCTGTCAAGATCTATAAAGGTTACAGGCAGTGGAGGACAGGGGCAGGGCAATCAGCAGGGTGATAAGGAGTATCACATGACACCGGTTATCCATTTGAGGCATGGCGATCTGTATGATATAACTGGTTCGGTTAAACAAGATGATACTGGTGTGGCTCACGCTCTTGTAGCCTTGACCAAAGAATCAACTGTTGTTGCCACGACCTTCACTCATGAATATTCAGAAAAATGGAACGAAGGAGATTTTAGGTTGTCAAAGATAAAACCCGGTGAGTACGTAATAAAAGTTTTCTTGAAAGAAACATATGAAGGTTGTGAAGCTGATATAGAAAACTTCATACTACAATGGACACCGGATGCTACAAAAACTGTGAATCTTGGTAATCAAGACTTAACCGACATCGTTATTAATATCGGAGATAATGAATGAGGGGTTTTCCCCTCATTTTTTCTTAGTAAGGTTCGAATATGAAACATTTCAATGAAAGACATGATCTGACAGTTCCTCTTTGGAATGAGATCAAACAAATTTGCAGTTGCTCATTTTACCAAGTTTCAAATTTAATCATCCCAAGCAGAAAAAGCTCAATATCTACGACGTATGTAGTGCGCATTTTCACCTTCAAACAAATTTAAGCCCCCAGAAAAGCCCGCAGCTTTAATAAATCCATGGGAATGTCTTTTTGTGATAAACCCTTATTTTTTAATTTTCAAAAAGTAAGAATGGTTGAACAATACAGGATAAAAA
>JBKBIU010000042.1:0-9392 GCA_046294065.1 Pseudothermotoga sp. | reverse complement strand
CACTGAGACTCGTACCACCTATCACAGCCGCAGCTATCGCATCCAACTCAAAACCGTTACCGGTTGAAGACGAACTAACTGCACTCATCATTGAGGAGAGCAAAATAGCAGATGTTGCTACGGAAACACCGCTGACCACGTACGTCCAAATTCTGATCAGATCGACTTTGATTGCTGAATAGAGCGCTGCAGTCTCATTCGCACCAACGGCATAAACATACCTGCCAAATTTAGTCTTATCAAGTAGGATATAAGCCAATACGGCATAAACTATGAATACGATCATTGGTAATGGGAGTCCTAAAACAAACTTCATCCCTATGCTTGTGTATCTTTGAGACATAGTCATGTAGACTCCACCGTTGGCAAAGTTCAAGACTAAGGATCTGTAGATTGCCATACCGCCAAGTGTCGTGACAAAAGCAGGTATTTTTCCTTTGGTGGTCAGAAGTCCCATGCCAAAACCTAAAAGCACCGCCAAGCCGTAAGTTAAGATAAAGGAGAATACTACTGAAGAAATTCTGTCACCGAATTTGTTCACCACCTGGATCGCTACAGAACCCAGTAGAGCCACCATCGAGCCAACCGATAAATCTATCCCACCGGCTATCATCACAAAGGTAATACCAATTGCAATGATTCCAACATACGACGTTTGCCAGAATATGTTCAAGATGTTCCTTGGTTTTAGAAAAGCTGGGCTCAGTATGCCAGAAAATGCCATCAATCCGATCAAAATAAATACAATCAGGTACCTGGAAAGATTCATCTTCAGAGCTGCTTTAACCTTAATGGGAATCACCCTCCTCTAAACCCGTGGCAAGGTAGATGAGATTCTTTTGGTTTATGTTCTCACCCGATACAACCCCTGCTATCTTTCCATTTCTCATGACTATTACTCTGTTACAAAGGCCAATTATCTCTGGCAGTTCTGAAGAAACTACGATGAAAGTTACATCCAATCCTTTTACCATTTGATGCATGATTTCATATATCTGATGTTTTGCACTGACATCAACGCCACGCGTTGGTTCATCAAATATGAAGATCTTCGCACCGGTGTGTACTAGTTTTGAGATGACTACCTTCTGTTGATTGCCACCACTCAGAGTTCTAGCAATCTGATATGGTGTTCTTGCCTTTATGTCAAACTTCACCTGGTAATTTTTGAAAGTTTCTATTTCTTTTCTCTTTCCAAGCAGTATCTTTGAGAATCTTTCCAGTGACATGACTGTAGTGTTCATGAACACCTGCATAGACAAAATGATTCCAGCAGTTTTCCTATCCTCTGGAAGATAAACTATACCAAGTTTCTTGGCATCTTGAGGAGATGAAATAACAGCTTCTTTGCCATTAAGCAAGAGTTGACCGTTTTGCAGTTTTCTAATGCCTATTAGCGCTTCCATCAACTCGGTGCGACCAGAGCCAACAAGTCCATAGAAACCAAGTATCTCTCCTTTAAAAACTTCAAAACTGATATTCTTGAAGGTACCATCTTTTGAACTCAGATCTCTAGCTTCCAGAACAATCTCTTTTGTTGGCATGGTTTTTGGAGGGTACATTTCATCTAATTTTCTGCCTATCATGAGTTCTGCTATTTGTTTTTCTGTTAGTTGCTGAGTTTGTCCTTCGTAAACCTTTCTGCCGTCTCTGAGCACGATCAGATCGTCTGCAATTGCTTTTACTTCTTTTAACTTATGAGAGATGAAAATAACTGTGACTTTTGAATTCTTCATGCCCTTGACAACCTCTAAGAGTTTGGAGATCTCTTCATCACTCAATGACGATGTTGGCTCGTCCATGATCAGGACCTTTACTTGTTTTGAAATAGCTTTTACTATCTCCACCATCTGCTTTTGTGCTGGTGAGAGTTGAGAAACATAAGATTTTGGATCAATTTTTAGATTGAATCTATCTAGATATTCCTTGGTTTTTTCGATCATGGCTTTTTTGTTCAAAAGAAAGTTACCTCCGATCTCATCACCCAAAAAGACGTTTTCATAAACCCTTAGAGTATCGACCAAGTTTAGTTCCTGGGGAATAAGTATTATACCCAGCGCTTTAGCCTTGAGTGGATTGAGATGGACTATCTGTCCTTCAACAAAGATCTCGCCTTTGGTTGGCTGCAAGAAACCTGATAAAATTCTCATCAATGTTGATTTACCAGCACCGTTTTCTCCAACTACTCCATAAACCCGTGCTTTTTGGAACTGCACATCCACGTCATGCAAGACTCTTACGGATGAAAAATCCATGCATATATCTTTGGCAGATAGAACTATTCCGTCAATCATTTACTTTCACAAATCCTCCCTTTTTGGATGATTCGAAGATTTTCTCAACCACTTTTACGGCTATCATTCCATCTTCGGGTTGAACGATTGGTTTTTCAAGACCAAGACACACTTTTGCGAAATGATCTATGACTGGCATCTTCCAATATGGATCTTCGTTGGTGAAGAGCGGTTTGAGAGTTATCTCGCCGTGTAAACCTGTCGGTTTCGAAAGATAGATGTCAATCTTCGAGGGATTGGTTTGTCCAATTTTCAAAGTGCCTTTCTCACCATAAATGACAAAATAGTTCTCTTCCAAACCTTTTGTGATCCAGTTGGCATCGAGTGTTGCAAAGCCACCATTTGACAACTTTAAGACGGCGCTTGCGATATCTTCAACATTACCATGCTTTTCCAAAGTATTGATCATAGCTGTACATTCAACTATCTCTAATCCTGTGAGGTATCTTATCAGATCTACCTTATGTACACCAAGATCCCCAAGGGCACCGAACATGGCTGAATCTTTCTGGAAGAACCAAGTGGCGGTTGGAGACCAGTTTTCTGGTCCTGAGTGTCCAAACATCGTTTTTAAAAGTCTTACTTCACCAATCATTCCTGAATCGATTATCTCCTTTGCTCTCTGATGATGGGGAAAGAATCTTTGCGAGTGGTTTGTCATCAACACCTTCTTTTTTTCTCTTGCCAGTTGAACCATCTTTGATGCCTCTTGAGAGTTAGTTGCCATGGGCTTTTCAACTAAAACATGTTTACCCATCTCTAAAGCATCAAGTGACACCTTCGCGTGAAGAAAATTGGGTAGCGCAACTACTACGGCATCAATATCCTCCTTGTGAAGCACATCGTAATATTCCGTATAGAAATGTATCCTTTCATCATTGAGCTTTTTTTTGAAGAAATGTAATCTCTCCTCGCTTTTGTCAGATATGGCCACAAGTCGAACATATTCAGAAAAATATGCATTTGGAATATGTAGTACCTCAGAAATCTTTCCGGCACCTATGATTCCAAGTCTTATCTTTTCTGCCATACTCGATACCTCCTCAGATTTGCGCTATATCGATAAGTTTCTTCCTAAACGGAGACAGTGGAAACCTGGATCCACAGTGTTTAAAGACCTCTGCGAACTCACAACCAACCTGGATACCCCTGAAACCTGCTGGATAGATAATCGATGGCATGATTTCTTTGACAAAAACACGTTCGTCAAAGGCATTCTTCATGAGTTCAATCGCCATCTTCTTGTACTGAAATGAATCTGTTATATCAATGGCAACATCAAAATCAAAATCAATGCTGGAAGCTGGTATCTCAAATAAATAGATCTCTCTCTCGAATTTTCTTGCCATTTTCACAGTTTGCTGAGATACTATCTCATGATCGTACAATATCTCGCTATGCCAATGAGTGAAAACAACATCTGGATTGAGTTTTTCAAACAACTCTTTCAGATCGGAGAACAAACTGTTTTCTTCTATTTTTCCGTAAAGATAGTCAAAATAAACGGGTTCTGCCCCAAGCAATGCAATAGCATCTTTGAAACCATGAATCCTATCTCCACAAACACTGAGAACATAAACTCGATCCCCCTTGAGGGACAACTTTCTTATCGTTCCTCCCATTCCAATAACAGGGTCATCACTGTGTGCTGAAGTAACAAGAATCTTTCTCAAGCTGTTCCTTCCTTTCCCCTCAAACTCGATTGTCTAACAACCAATCGTGGTGAAAAGATGTATCTTCTCACTTTCTTGTTTCCTTTAATCAGTTCAAGAAGAAGTTTTGCCGATATTTCACCCATTTCTTCAACGGGTTGATGAACAGAAGATAGGGGGGGCGATATAACCTCGCACAACTGTTCATCATCGTCAAACCCGACAATTGCGATATCCTCTGGTACTCTTAAAGAAAACTCTTTAACAGCCTTTAAAGCTCCTATCGCCACAAGATCGTTCATGCAAAAAGCACCGTCTACTCTTTGACCGGAAAGAAGTATTTTCTTCATACATTCATAACCTTTGCCCTCGTCATATCCCACAGGATATGCAATGGGTTGTAAACTGAACTCTTTCATTGCAGCTTGATACCCTTCGAGTCTTTGGAGCGAGACGTACAGTTCATATGTTCCTCCAAGATGGATCACGTTGGAGCAGCCATTTTCAATAAGATGCTTTGTCGCAGAATATGCTCCGTAAAAGTTATCGAGTATGATTGAAACGACGTTTTCATGATCATAATCCTTATCAAAGACAACAACAGGAATATAAGAGGAAACTTCTAATACTAAATCATCATTTACACGGGAATTCCCTATGATAATTCCGTCAACGCCAAAGAATCTCGCATTTCTTATGAGCTTTTCCTCTCTATGCAAATCTCTGAAGGAATCCATCAAAATCACTAAACAGTCCTCACCACAAGCCTTTTCAACCCCGCGAGTGAGTCGAGCAAAAAATGGGTTGATTATATCGGGCACAATGAGACCTACGGTTGTGATCTTTGTCTTTTTTGCCATTGTCCTGGCGCGAAAATCTGGTGTATATCCCAGTTCTTTAGCTACTTTCAAAATCTCCTTGCGTTTTTTCTCGCTAACCCGTCCCTTACCGTTCAATACCTTCGAAACCGTCGAAACCGAAACGTTTGTCAAATCAGCTATCTGTTTCAACTTTGCCACCGGCAAACCTCCCACTAGTATATTACAAAAGAACGGACATTATGTCAGACTCTGTCATTTCTCTTACAACCTCTTCTCTTTCACGAAAATACGTTACCGATTCTCTGACCAAATTGTCCATCACTGATTCATCAGGCAAAGAATTTGCTAAAACATACGGATCAACGTATGGTCCAAGTGGCTCAAAGGTAACAAATCTACCTTCCTCATTCATACCAACCAAATAGGAAGCCATTATAACCAAATCCAAGTCCATCATTCCTTTGCCCGGGGCATCACGATTACTGTCTGCAATGTGAAGATTTATAAGCCGATCCGAACATTTGATTATTGCATCTGCTATATCTCTTTCCTCACGTAACATATGATAGATATCACCGTTTATATGGTATATGGCTGGGTGGTTAACCATTTCCATATATTTTATGGCCTGATCAACTGTGTGTATCAAGCTGACCTCAGCAGATCTTATTGGTTCGATAGCAGCTTTGACGGTTGATCTTTCAAAATACCTGGCACATATTCTTAGAGTTTCAACGCTTCTATCCAAGTCATAACTATCTTCAGCCACAGTCTTTCCGACGGCACTGGGAACAACTATTAGATATCTTGCACCAACAGATTCTCCAAGATCTATCTGTCTTCTGACATAATCGACGGCAGTTTGTCTTATATAAGGATTCGAACTTGAAAGATCGTTGTAGCGTGAATAAAGGCCGCATATCCCAGAAACCCCCATATCTATAGATTTCAGTGCCTCTTTTATCCTGTTTGCATCGCAGGAGAACTCATCGGTGTAATTGTCACCTTTCAGCTCAACGAAATTTATCCCGTTTTCCTTCAATCTGTACAGTGATCTCTCAAGAGGCTCACGTCCAAACATCCACACACTCCAAGATAGATCAAATTTCCTGTTTATCTTTTCTGGATATTTCGTTTTAAACTCCAAGAATTTCTTTGCTATCTCAAGTTTTTTCAACTGAAAATTCTGTAGTTTCATAAAAGAGTACACCCCTCACTTTTCTTCGCTGATGCCTAATTCTCTTAGAACTCCTCTCAGCCAGTTCAAAGATTTTTCAAGCAGAATGCCGCCTTTACCTTCACATTCTATGCTCAGAACTCCTCTGTAATCATTATCTCTCAGTATTTCAAGGATCTTTCGAATGTTTCCTGCGTTCACACCCTCACCAACCGCACAATGACTTATTCCTATACCTGTATCTCTTCCCCTCAGACTCATTGCTAGACTTTCAGAGACATCCTTTATATGAACGTGTTTTATCTTCTTTAGGAATCTTTTACAGAATTCGACGGGATCCTGTCCAGCTATGAAAGTGTTCCCTGTGTCAAGGTTGAGACCTAATCTATCACTCTTTACGAAATCGAGCATCTTCTCCAACATCTCTGGTTTTGTCGTGAAATAACCATGAATTTCTATGTTGATGTTGATATCATAGAGTTCTGCAAGCTCAACGATGTACGAATAAGACCTTTTCATTAATTCCATTGCTTCTTCATCCGATAAACCTTCTGGTTTGTGTAGTCCATCGGTGGTGGCGATGTTATCACAGCCAATCAATTTCGCCCAAGGCAGTGTCTTGCAGACGTACTGAACTCCAAAGTACATACCATCTTTACCAGAGAGAGGATATGCAGCATCTAGTTGAGAAAATCTCACACCATATCCTTCCATCTTTTCTTTCAATCTTAAAGGGTCTTCTGATAAAGAAATGTGTGGAAAATACCCTAATCCGTGTATCCAGGAAATACCATCGATGACTCCACATTCAATATAGTGAACATCATATTCTTTAGCCCACTGCAAGGTTCTTTCAAAACTGAAGACAGCGGAATTAAAAGCATCTGTGTGAAAACCTATCTTCATACCTATCCCTCCCTACTTTGTTTGAAAAACTTCTTGAAGATTCCTCTTCCTGAGTATGCACTGAAAGCACTCACGGCAAGGGAAGCTACTATGAAGATCCCAAAGACAACTTCCTGAAAGTACGGGTTCACTCTAAGCATGTTGAGTGTGTTGGAGATTATTCCCATCAACAAGACTCCGAGAAAGGTCCCCAATATATTGCCTTTCCCTCCAGATAGAGGCGTGCCCCCGATGACAACAGCACCTATCGCCCTAAGCTCTAGTCCAGAACCTGTCGTCGGTTGAGCTGCACCGACTCGTGACAGGAGTATCATGGAAGCCAATCCCACCAACAACCCATTTATCAAGAATGCCGAGAGTTTGGTTTTGAAGATCGATATTCCTGACAGATACGCGGCTGTAGGGTTACTTCCAACTGCATAGAAGTGTCTACCGAGTTTTGAATATTTCAAAATGAAATGTACCAAAAAGTATATAGAAATTCCTATCAAGAAACCGAGAGGAAGTATTCCCCAAATTCTGGTCAAGCCCAATGCCTCAAATTTACCATATATGGTTTGAAACACACCCTTTGTTATAGCGTATGCAGTGCCTCTAAAAACGCTCAGAAAACCGAGAGAAGTGATGAAAGAAGGTGCTTTAAAAACCAGAGAAGATGATCCAACCAATAAGCTGTTGAACGCTGCCAAGATCAATGCCGCCAAAATGATCCAGAAATAGCTGATATCGTTTCTGATCATCATAGCGATCACACATGATACCAGACCAATATTGGCACCCACAGATATATCTATTTCTCCAGAAATTATCAGCATAGTCATACCTGATGCGAGTATGCCTAAGACAGCTATCTGTTCCAAGATGTTCGTGATGTTGCTTATACTGAAGAACCTTGGATTTATAGTTCCGGTAATAACCGCAAGGATCACCTCAGCCAAGAGTAGGAAGAACCACTGATTCTTATAAACTGGTCTTTTACTCTTTGACAAAACTTGATTAGAATTCTTTTGCTCCATATCATGTCCCTCCTAAGATCAGACACCTATGAAGAGTCTCATCAAATCTTCTTCTTTCAGATTATTATTCTCCAAAACATGAGTGAGTCTGCCATTTCTCATAACACCTATACGGTCACTCATAGATAGGAGTTCAGGCATATCTGAAGAAACCATTATTATGCTTTTCCCACTCTCTGCGAGTGCCAACATAATCTGATAAATCTGTTCTCTTGCACCTATATCGACACCTTTTGTAGGTTCGTCAAATATGTAAAGTGTCGCATTTGAATTCAACAACCATCTACCAATGATCACTTTTTGTTGGTTCCCTCCTGAGAGTTCCTCAATCAATTGATCTCTATCTGAAACAACAATTGAGAGCCTATTCACTGTTTGAGTTGACAATCTTAGTTCTTCATTCAAGTTGAGTAGGAACCCTTTTGACAATTTGTTTTTGACGCTCGTTAAATTTTCTACTATATTTCTTCCTAAAAACATCCCATATTTTTTTCGATCTTCCGAAACAAAGCAAATACCTTTTTTCATGGCATCTATAGGTGATTTCGGTGCAATTCTTTTTCCATCTATGAAAATTTCACCCTTGTCAGGCCTCAAAGCACCGTATATCAAGCTAACCAATTCAGTCCTACCTGATCCAACCAAACCACCTATACCAAAGATCTCGCCTGATCTGACTTCGAAACTAACGTCCTCCACAAGACCTTCTTTACCAAGATTGTGTACCCGAAATCTCACATCACCTATTGGAATTCGCTTTCGCTGGAAGAAGAGCGCAGTATCCCTTCCAACCATTTTCTTGACAACAGTGTTCAAATCGATTTGCCCTGAAGGATATGTACCCATCTTTTCGCCATCTTTCAAGATGGTTATTCTGTCCGCTATTTGGAAGACTTCATTCAGATAATGAGAGATGTATATTATACCCAAACCTTCTGCTTTGAGATTTTTCAACAGAGTAAGCAATGCTCTTGTTTCTTCAAGGCCTAATGAACTTGTGGGTTCATCCATTATTATGACTTTGGCTTTCCTATGCAAAGCCTTTGCTATCTGAATCATTTGTTTTCCTGACGTAGATAAATTACCAGCTATTTCGTTAGCATCCAGTTCAATCCCAAGTTTCTTAAGTATTTTCAAAGTTTCTTGAGCCTGTTTCTGCTTATCTATTTTGAAAGGTATTTTTGAATCCAGCTCGCTTCCTAAGAATATATTCTCTGCAATTGTTAAAGAATCAACTATCTCGGCATCTTGATAGACTGTCGTAACGCCAAGTTCGATTGCCAATCTCGGGGTAAGGCTTTTCACCTTCTTGTCCATGATGAATATTTCTCCTGATTCTGGTGAAACTGCGCCTGACAAAATTTTTATCAAAGTTGATTTACCAGCACCGTTTTCCCCAACAAGACAGTGTATCTCACCTTCATATAAATCGAAATCAACGTTCTTCAAAACGGTGTGTTCGCCATATACCTTCACTATGTTTTTAAGCTCGACAAGACAATCTCTAACAGCCATCAACGATCAGC
>JBKBIU010000312.1:0-1896 GCA_046294065.1 Pseudothermotoga sp. | reverse complement strand
CTTGTCATTAACTGAATAAAGAACAAGAGCAGCCAAGTGTTGATAAGAAAGTTACCTGTTCCCCACAATAAGACATAGGCAAAGGTACCGATGATGACCAACAAAATTTGTTTCCATCTTCCTTGAATGATTCTTTGGTCTTTCTTTTTAACGATTTTCCACACACTGTTTGAAAGGAGCATGAATGAAAGAATTAGTACAACCCAAGCTACTAAATTGGGGAAAAAGCCAGGACCTGGTATGTTTGAAACACCCTTTGGCAACTTCGAACTTTCGACGAAAAGATAGATTGAAAAACAGAGTGTTGTCAATGAAAGTATCAGGTCTGCCATTGATAACACCTCATTTTGAAGGCTGCCACAAAGGGCAGCCTAGAATAAAATGAAAGTCATTTACCCAAAGCCTTTGGAATGAGTTCCATGAACATATTGAACTGTGATACTGCAAAGGCTTTGAAGTTCTCACCATCAAGATATGCAGGCGTCATTCCTCTGTCACTGAGAAACTTCTGGAATGCTTCACTATCGTATGCCTTCTTGAAAGCCTCTGCAAGAATCTTGTAAACCTGCGGGTCAATTCCTTTGGGAAGTGCGAGTCCTCCCCACGCAGCAACCGTAACGTCGTAACCAAGTTCTTTCAAAGTTGGTACCTGGGGGAACAATGGAGATCTTTCTTCACTCATCACTGCAAGAATTCTCAATTGACCTGATTCAACTCCTGACTTTACTTCCGTAGGACTGACAGTTACGGCTGTAATATGTCCTCCCATCAAAGCAGCCACTGCCGGTGCCGCACCATCGAATGGAACATGAACAAGTTTTGCACCAATCGCCTTTTCAAGACTGAGTGCAGCGATATGCCAAATTGAACCAGGGCCAGAGTTTCCAACTGTGACGGTACCGGGATGGGATTTTGCGTAATCGATGAACTCTTGAATAGTCTTCCACTGTGAATCAGCTCTTACAGTAACCGCAGCAGGTATCACCATTATTCTCATCAATAAGTCAAAATCCTCGGGACCAAAATCTGCAAAGCCAAGTGCCTTGACCATCGAGAGTTCAACAGGCACATAACCCATGGTGTAGCCATCAGGCTTGCTCGTTTGGAGTCTTTTCATTGCTATGGCTCCGGACGCACCTGTGATATTCGTACACGTGATAGGTACTTTTAGAATCTCTTGTGCAATCGATGTTATTGTTCTTGATACCATGTCTGACGCCCCACCTGGCGCTGCCTGGATGATAAAGGTGATGGGCTTGTCTGGGTAGGCTGCAAAGAGCATCACTACCATAATCACGAAAAACCCAACAGCAAACCTCTTCATAGTACTACCTCCTTTTGAAGTAAATGCTTCCAAAACAATTCATCTTGGAAGCTTCTGCTTCAAAAATACCATCTTTGTTGCTTGTTCGCAAAGATAAATTAACGACAAAATTAAATAAAATAGGAAGAAAGTTTCCTATATTACCTAAAAATCTCAATTTTTCTTCCCTTTACTCTCATTTTCTTTGCAAATCACCCATATGTGATCTGTAATACAACTTTGGTTTTCCAGAAGTTTGGAATCTTCACATAACTTTTAAAAGAAGGGTAACCACTTGACAAAGAGGGAAGGTCTATAATGTGATTTGCCTACCAAAGATCGAGGTGTGTAATTTTGACAATTCTTGGTATTGACCCTGGATTTGGTATCTTAGGATACGGTATTCTTCGAGTCCGTGGAAACTTTTTTGAGCACGTGCGTCATGGAACTATAAAGACAGAGAAGCAGCAAAGCATAGGAGTGCGTTTGAAGTTTTTATATGATAATCTTTGTAATTTAATCAACGAATTCAAGCCTGATGAGGTTGCGATGGAAAAATTATTCTTCTCTCGCAACGTTACGACCGCTATATC
>JBKBIU010000311.1:0-1902 GCA_046294065.1 Pseudothermotoga sp. | reverse complement strand
ACCATTAAAGGCAATCTTCAGGGCTCTTGTCATTCCAGAAAGCGCCGCCCAGCTTGTACGCGCATTTGATTTGGTAGCGATCGTCATGCCAAAAAACCCTGCAAGAGTTGAAAAGAAAGCACCGACAAGAAATGACAGTGCCACAGTCCAGCCAAGAAAGATAAACAAGATAACTGCCAAAGCAAAGACAACTGGAAAGAAGACTAAATACTCTTGAAACAAAAATGATCTTGCACCTTTCTGAATTATCTGTGAAAGCTCAATTGTCCGTTCATTCCCAGGACTGTTGTCAAGAATTCTGAATGTCAAGAGAATCACATAGCCTATTGTGATCGCTGTCACTGTGAACAGTACTGACAAAGTCTGCACCCCCTTGAAAGATTTCCTGATAGTTATATGATAGCTGAATCAACTAAGTTGTGCAAGAAGCTCAAAGAAAAGATCACCCGCCACCTCAATTAAGTCGTCAGAAGGCAAGAACCAAGGGCTGTGCAGACCGTGAGAGTTTTCTTTCTTTGTACCAAACCAGTACATCAAAGTTGGATAGCACTGTGAAAAATATCCAAAATCCTCGGCGGTCAGTTTCGTTGGAGACTCGAAAAACTTCATTTTCCTTGCGGCCACTATTTCTTTCAATTTCATGTAGAGTTTTTCATCTACTTCGACCTGTCTGTAAGTGGAGCCTTTGATTACTTCGCAAGTTGTTCCAAGAAGATCACAAGATGACTGTGCAATCTGTTCTATTTGATTCAATCGGCTCTCGATCTTCTTCAGGTCCTTGGATCTGATCGTACCTTGAATTAAAGCACTGTCTGCAACTATGTTTCTGGCAGACCCAGCCGTTAGTTTCCCAAACCAAATCAGATCTTGACCCCAGTCAGTGTGATACACCTTATCCAAGAAGTCAACACATGATCTGATTGCATCTTTACCATACTGGTGAAAGGCAGCGTGGGCAGCAACACCCTTGAAAAGAACGTCCACTTCACATGAGGCACTGAAAAGCACGCCCGGTCGAGAGGCAATCATCCCTGCTTCGTATTCATCGGTCACATGCATCGCTATCGCTGCAGAGATCTTAAAATCATTTTGTTGAAGGTATTTCAACATTCCAATCGCGCCAGCTCCAGATTCTTCTGCAGGCTGAAATAGGAAGAGAAAATTACCTTTGAGATTGTTCTGTAATACTTTACGCATCGCCCAGCACACAGATGCCATATGAAAATCGTGACCGCAAGCATGCATAAAATTATTTTGCGATCGAAAAGCAACTCCTGTCTGCTCAACGATTGGCAGCCCATCCATTTCCGCTCGGAGCAACACATATGGACCTTCTGTAGATCTTTTTACAACAACAATACCGGTCCCTATCTTCCTTATATCTTGATATCCAAGTTGTTCGATGTAATCTATCAGTATCTTCTGCGTCTCAAATTCCTCAAAAGCTAGTTCAGGTCTTTGATGCAAGAGATGTCTCAGTTCTATTTCGTTCAAAGTCAACCTCCTTGAGACTGTTTTCAAACAGTTCTACAATCATGTCTATCTCTTCGTAGGTAATATTCAACGGTGGTAGAAAGCGGACCACATTTCCATCAACGATGTTCAGCAGAATACCGTTTTTGAAAGCTATCTGCTTTAAAAGATCAGGATTCACGTTTATTTCAGCACCGACCATCAGACCAAATCCTCTTACTTCTTTTATCAATCCGTTGTTTATAAACTTGAGCTCATTTTTCAAATATTCACCTTTTTGCCTGACCTGTGCAATCAATGAGTCATTGATCTTGTTCAAAACAACATTTGCAGCTGCCAAGGCAACAGGATTTGGTGCGAAAGTTGAGCCATGTTCCGAATATTGAAAAACATCTGCAACTCGATCCAGGAAGATAGTCGCCCCAAGTG
>JBKBIU010000041.1:0-9606 GCA_046294065.1 Pseudothermotoga sp. | reverse complement strand
TCCAAGACTGGGCGAAAACGAGCATGGCGATGACTACAATCCCTTTGCTTGAAAGGGGCAGGAAGATCTTGAACATGATTTGTAAGGGTGAACTACCATCAACAAGCGCTGCTTCCTCAAAAGATCTTGGAATGGAGTCAAAAAAGTCTTTCAAGATAAATATAGAGGTCGGCAACATACCACCTGCGATCGTTAGAATAACTCCAAGTTCCTTGTCTATCAGACCTAGTCTTAAATTGAGCATGAATATTGGGACCATTGCTGCCACGCCAGTGACTATACTTGAGAAAAGAACTAAGATGTACAAAAGGATATCTCTGCCTTTGAAATAATGCCTTGAAAGGACATAGGCAGCAAAAAGCGCACAAACGGTCACAAGTAACACTACACCTACAGATATGATCACACTATTTTTGAATGCGTTGATTGCAGTCTTATTTTGAAAGACCCTTATGAAGTTGTTCAATGTTGGTCTTGAGATAGATATGAATAATGAAGGTCTTAAACTGAATGGTGTCACCAACAACCATAGAATAGGCGCAACGAAAAAGGCCAGAATTGGAGCGAGTATTATATAGCTTATGATTTTACTCAATCTCTTTGGATCTTTCATGTTCTTTTCCTCCGCGACAGAGTTATGTAGAAAATTGCCAACAGAAGATTTATCAGCAAAACAACTGTCGATATTGCTGATCCATAGCCGATTTTGAAGTATCTGAATGCGTTTCTGTATATATAAATTGGCAGAAGTTCAGTTTTAAACGAAGGACCTCCACCAGTCAATAGATATGGTGTGAAGACGTTGAAGGTCCAGAGAGTTATCAAGATCAAGTCCGTGTAGATATAACTCTTTATATTGGGAAGAACTATATCTCTGAACTTTCGCCAGGCGGAGGTCCCTATTATATCGGCAGTCTCAAGGTAAGAAGGCGGGATGGTCTCGAGTGCCGCAGAAAAAAGTAGCATAGAGTATGCAGTTCCTCTCCAAGTGTTGAATAAGACAATGGTCAAGATGGGGTGGTTATAAAACCAGTTGACCTTCTCAATACCAAGCCATGACAAAGTTACATTCAAGGTTCCAAAATCCTTGTCCAAAAATGCAATCCAAAGATAAGCAACTACCACTTCAGGGATGATCCAGGCGAGTATCACAATAGATTGAACGGTCGTCCTGAGTCTGCGACTCTTTCTATAAGTGAGCAATGCCAAAACCATTCCAAGACCTGCTTGACCAACTATTGCGGAACCAAAGACAAACAGAAGACTTATCCTCAAAGCATTATAGAAAAAACGATCAGAAAAGATCCTCGAGAAGTTCTCAAAACCAACAAAATCAGGTTCCCTTGCTTTTATACCAGTCAATGTTTCATTGGTCATTCCAAGTTTCAAGACCCATATGGCTGGAAAAATCAAAAAAATAGATATGAGGATCAAAGCGGGAATCAGTAACAATACAACTGCTTTCTTACCCATCAAATATTTTTTCTGCAAAATGCTCACCGTCCAGCGGGAAAGGGGGCACCTGGCCCCCTTTAATTAAATTAAGGTTTCTCGATGACATTTTGTTTCCCGACTATGCGAGTAACCTCTGCAGCGAACTCCTTGAGAGCTTGTTCGATAGTCATTTGTTTTGTGACGACTCTTTCGGTTAGCAGTTGTGCTTGGAATGATATTTCTGGATAAACTGGGAATGCAGGTCTGAAGGTTGTGTACTTGACTAAGGCTCTGCTGGTTTCGGCTATAAATTTATCTTTGTTCACTGTCCAACATGAATCGGCAAGATCAGATCTTGGTGAAACAAACGGTTTGAGCATAAAATAGCTGAGCTGTGGCTCAACATAGAGGATCCTCTTCAAGACCTCTGCTACAAGCTTTATATTCTTCGTATTGGGGTTTACAGCAAAACCAGTACCACCAGAGATAGAAACAAATTCTGGATCGCCCGGTCTGCCTCTACCAGGCATCGCAGCCCAGCCAATCCTTTCATCTCTGTCTGGGAAGCCCCACGATGGGTTGTTGGGATTCAAAACAGATGTGTACATCCAGGTCCCCTCAACATACATTGCAATCTTCTCTTGTCTGAACAAATCGAATGTTTTTTCACGCGCGCCAGGGGAAACTTGAAGCTGCGCGTCGCCAAGTTTCTCGTCCACATAGATTTGTTTGTAGAAATTGAGCGTATCTCTTAGAGCACTGCTGTTCACAATCCATTTGCCACTGTCCCAATCGTAGAGATTTCCGCCGGCTCCAAGCAAGACCATGAAAAATCCCTGCATTGTCGTTGCTTCACCCATCTCAGTTCCTGCATTGATCTGCAATGGTATCACGCCAGGCAGTTTTTCCTTAATGATTCTTGCTGTTTTGATGATATCATCCCAACTCTTTGGCTGCCATGGAATTGGTATTCCCGCTTTCTTGAAAAGCTCTTTGTTGTAGTAAATCATCCTTACATCGGTAGAAGCTGGAACAAGGTAAGTCTTTCCTTTGTAGCTTCCCATGGCTTTCATTGAGTCAAAGTAATACTTCCATGCTGGTATTGATTCGAGGATGTCGTCGATTGGTCTGAGATATCCTGCTTCCACAAATTCTGGAACCCAGAAACCGTCGATCCAGAGTATGTCAGCTCCTCCACCACCTTTGATATCCAGTACGATTCTAGCTTTGAAGTCTTCGTCTTTGATACCAGTTTGAATCAGTTCAACTTGGATGCCGAGTTCCTTTTCAATGTCGGGAAGGAATTTCTCGAACCATTCGACAACTTGTGTGTTCTTTCCACCCTTGATAGCATTTGCGATGATAGTTACTTTCTGTGCAACTACAAAGACAGCCAATGCAAGAACCATCAATAAACAGATCCACCTTTTCACAAAAACACCTCCCCCTATGAAGTACTACTTGCACCCACAAGAGTTTCTAATAATGAGTTTTGTTGGGATGTAATGTGTCTGTTCTTCGATGTTATTCCATGCTAATAATGAAATGAGAGCCGCGGCTGCTTTTTCACCGATTTTTTCAGGATACTGTCTAACAGTGGTGAGCTTTGGTTGAATGAATTCACTGAAAGGCCTGTCATCGAAACCAACAACAGCTATCTCGTCAGGTATTCTTATATTGTAGGTTTGTAGGTGTGAGATGATTTCCACTGCCAGTAAATCTGTGCAGGCAAAGATGGCGTCGAATTTCTTGACAATTTGGTGTAAGGTACCTATTTTGGATCTCTCTATTTGAAGGAGCTGTACTGTTCCCCCAAATTCATCGCAAGCCTTTTTGGCGCCATGAAATCTTTCTCTAACACTACTGACCTTTATGCTTTCCCAAGATACAAAGGCGATTTTCTTATAACCATGGGCTTGTAACAGATGCTTTGTCAAATCATAGGCACCTTTTTGATTATCAGATTGAACGCTGTGGTACTGAAGACCTTCAATAGTTCTGTCGACAAAGACTAAAGGTTTTTTCTGTTTCACCAAATCAAGAAGCGTTTGGTCTGATAGTGAGCAGAGGTGTGGGAAAATTATGAAGCCTGCTACTTGAAGTTGGAGCAATCTGTCAAGCTTTTCTTTTTCTGAGTTTTCATCATCGTCAGAGAATTGCACCACAGGATGAAAACCGAGCGTAGATAAATATTCTTCCAAACCTCGCAAAATTCCAACACTGAGTACGTCAGAAGCCGTAGTCAAAAAAACGCCTATCAACTTCGGAGAGACAACGGATATCTTCGGTGAAGGTTTCTGTACAAATGCACCGATTCCTTGTAGTCTGTAAATGTAACCTTCGATAGCTAATTCATCGATGGCTTTTCTGACCGTGATTCTACTTACCTGAAACAAGTCCATTAGTTCTTTTTCTGAAGGTATGCGATCTTCTGGAGAGAGTTCACCTTTCTTGATTTTTGACAGAATATATTCTTTCACTATCATGTACATGGGTTTATTCTTCATGACATCCCCCACTTGTCATTACATGTTATATCATATTATTTCAATGTTGTCAACTTATTTTTTCAAGAGTGTGCAAAGTTTATAAAAGTGTAAAGATACAGTACAGTCTTGCGAAAATATCTGCTGATAATTAATTCTTTATTCTTGTCTATACAATACTTTGTTAGTGACTTTTTGTGATGTCCAAGAAGTGTTTTTGGTAGAATATCAAGAGTGGATTTAATATCAATCAAAGGGCGTGATAAAGTGTTGCATAGTACCGATCGAAGAAACACAGACTGTGTCAAGTATGATGCTATTATTGACAAGTATGGCCAAGACGTGATTCCAGCCTGGATAGCAGACATGGATTTCAAAACTGCTCCCCAGATACTCGAAGCATTCATTAAGAGGGTTGAACATGGCATCTTCGGATACACCTTTCGATCGAAAGGTTATTACGAAGCAATAGTGAAATGGTACAAAGAGAGGTACAACTGCAGCGTCGATCCAAAATGGATTGTTGACGGTCCTGGTGTTGTCCCGATGATCGCCATCTTGATCAACACGTTTACACAGCCAGGTGATAAGATCATAATTCAACCCCCAGTTTATCCACCATTTTTCGCGGTAATTAAGAAGAATGAAAGGATAATAGTTGAAAATAGACTTAGAAAGACACAGGATTCTTATGAAATGGATTACGATGGCTTAGAAAAAGTGATTGACGAAAGAACAAAGTTAATGATCATTTCCAATCCTCACAACCCTGTTGGTAGGGTATGGAATTATGAAGAACTAGAAAAACTTTACTCTATAGCTCTAAAATATGATCTGATCGTTGTGAGTGATGAAATACATGCCGATGTAGTTTATAAGCCCAACCAATTCACCTCGATACTCAAAGTTGGTCAAAAAAATGTCGTTGTACTCAACTCTCCAGGAAAAACATTCAACGTACCTGGTTTGACAAATTCTTACGGGCTGATACCAGATGAAAGGTTGAGAGTCTCTTACACCGAGGCTCTTGGAAAACTTGAATTGACAACAGGGAATGTGTTCGGTATAACTGCTCTCTGTGCGGCTTATTATCATGGAGAAGAATGGTTGAATGAATTGATAGATTTTTTGCAATCCAACAGAGATTATGTCTACGACTTTGTCAAGAACAATATGCCTTTGATAGATCTCACGCTTCCACAAGGGACCTTCTTGATGTGGTTTGACTGTTCCAAACTTGGACTTGATAATCCCCACCAGTTCTTCTTGCAGAATGCAAAAGTTTATTTGAATAACGGTGCAGATTTTGGTGATCACAATTCAGTTAGACTGAATATCGCTTGCTCGAGAAAGATGCTTGAGCAGATAATGGAAAGAATGAAACAAGCTTATGATTTATTAGCCAAGAGATGAGTAATTCTGTGACATTTTAAGAGTTTGTGTAACGATATGATGGCATAGCTGTATTTTCTTTATTTTGCTAGATCTCAAATGGGCAAACGTGCTATGATTAAATCAACGCCGGCGGATGACCGCCAAAGTTTAGGAGGAATCAGTATGTTCAAAGGTACAGTTAAGTGGTTCGATTCAAAGAAAGGTTACGGCTTCATCACCAAGGAAGGTGGAGAGGACGTATTTGTACACTTCTCTGCCATCAAGAGCGATGGTTTCAAAACACTCAAGGAAGGTCAGAGAGTTCAGTTCGAAGTTCAGCAGGGAAGCAAAGGACCTCAAGCGGTCAATGTAGTTCCTATAAACTGAATCGAACACAATTGAAACGGAGCCGATCGGCTCCGTTTTTTATTCCCTTTTATTAAAGTAATGTAGCGATCATCAGTGCTTTTATGGTATGTTTCCTATTTTCCGCCTCGTCCCACACCCGACTCTGTTTTCCTTCGATGACATCGAATGTGACTTCTTGACCTTTCACGGCAGGCAGACAATGTAAGAAGATGGTTTCTTTCTTACCAGTGTTCCTCATCAGTGCTTCGTTCACTTGATATGGTCTCAGCAATCTTTCACGTTCTTGCTGTTTACTTTCCTCTCCCATTGATGCCCAGACATCTGTGTAAATTACATCGGCGCCTTCAACAGCCTTTTGGGGTTCCTCTATTATCTCAATTTTGGCTTCTGTCTGCTGAGCCAAACTTAGACAAGTTTTAAGCAGGTTTTCTTCTGGCTTCAGTTCCTTTGGGGAACATATTACATAATGCATTCCCATCTTTGCACAACCTATCATAAGTGAGTTTGCCATGTTATTTCTTCCATCACCCATGAAGACAAGTTTCACATTTTTCAGTTTTCCAAAGGTTTCTTGAACAGTCATCAGATCTGCAAGAACCTGTGTTGGATGGTACACGTCGGTCAAGCCATTGTAGACTGGAACGCCTGAATACCTCGCCAGTGCTTCGACGGTCTCTTGTTTGTAACCGCGGAACATTATCGCGTCGACCATCCGTCCAAGTACCCTTGCCGTGTCTTCTATCGATTCCTTTGCGCCTAACTGAATATCTTGAATCGATAAGAAGATGGGATGTCCGCCCTCCTCAGCAAAGGCAGTTTCAAAAGCAAGTCTTGTTCTTGTGGATCGCTTTTCAAAGATCATAGCCAGTGTTTTTCCGAGGAATCGTCTGTGAGTGACCTTTGCTCTACTTTCTCTTTTTACTTGTGCCGAGAGATCAAGCAAGAAGTTGATCTCCTCCGGTGTGTACTCAAGCAACGTCAGCAAAGACCTTCCTGTTAAGTTAACTGCCATGCGCTTACCTCCCTTATTCATGGAATATTGCTATCTCATTCAATGGTTTTCTTGGACGGTCTCTTCTTGGTTCTGCAGCGTAACCAAGAGGAATCATTGCAACACACCTGTGCCCGGCTGGCAGCTGCAGAATTTCCCCTGCTTTCTTTTCATCGAAGGCACCTACCCAGCAGGTATCAAGTCCAAAATTTCTGGCGATGAGCATGATATGAGTAACAAGTGCTGCCGTGTCTTGAATACAATATAAAGTTCTGCCTCTTTCACCATATCTAGATGCACTTTCCTCTGGCACTGCTACGACACAGATGACCCAGGGAGCTTCCATCAAGAACAGTTGGCCACCAGCAGCATCGCTCAAGTGTTTTCTCAAGGTGGCGTTGTGTACAGCGTGAATCCTCCATGGTTGTTTATTTCCAGCGCTTGGAGCGTTCAGGGCAAGCTGCAAGATCTCTGCCACGACGTTTTTAGGCACATCGGTGGGTTCGTAACGTCGTATACTCCTTCTCGTTTTAATCGCTTCAAGCAATTCCAAAGACCTCACCCCCTCAGATTTTGATTATTTCATCAACCCTTGGGCCGGTAGAAATGTGGGAAAACTTGACACCGATTTCCTTTTCGATCTTTGTCACAAACCTTTCAAATTCCTTCGACTGCAAAGATTTCCAACCATCGAAGATCTCGTAAATTGGTTCTGCTTGGTCCAGAAGTTCAAGATTATCTAATCTTTCAAGAACCCTTCCTTTGAACTTGTACGCAACACAAACTGGCACTTTATCATAACCTGAAAGAATATCAGCTTTTGTCAAAATGAGTGAGTTGCACCCACTCAATTCAACGGCATATCTTAATAAAACAAGATCAAGCCAGCCGCATCTTCTTGGCCTGCCTGTCGTGGCACCGTATTCTCCACCAAGTTTGCGAAGTTTTTCTCCTTCTTCCCCCTTCAATTCCGTAGGAAATGGTCCTTCCCCCACTCTTGTAGTATATGCTTTCATAATACCAAAGACTTGGTCCAACTGAACTGGGTAGCCAAATCCCGATTGTATGCCAGTACTTGAGCAATTTGTTGAAGTTACATAGGGGTAAGTGCCTACATCTACATCGAGTAAGACTCCTTGAGTTCCCTCGAATAAAAGATCTTTGTCTTTCAAGGTCCTCACGGCTTGGGCAGTATCTATAAGAAGATCTCGAGTTTTATTGTATTTCATAATCAGTTCATCTAAGATCCTTTCAACGTCGATACTTGTTTGCCAAATACGGGATAGCTCTTGTATGAAGCATCTTGTCTTTGAAGTATTTTCAAGATCTTGTATTCTCAAACCGCACCTAAGAGCTCTGTTTGCATAAGACAAACCAATACCCCTTCTGGTTGTACCTATAGCATTCAGACGTGACGCGTCTATCTTCTCATCGAGTTCCTTGTAAACGGGAAGTACAACATGAGCTTGTTTTGAAATTCGAAGCAAAGATCTTGCGTGTGGCAGGAGTTTATCGATTTGATCGATTTCTTCAATCAGTACATCAAAGTCTACAACCACGCCTGGACCGATGTACATCATTTTTTGCTTTTTCACATCGGCAGATGGAAGCAGATGGTGGACGATTTTAAAGTCTCCATAATCTACTGTGTGTCCAGCGTTGCTACCCCCAGAGTACCTGACTACGCAATCGTAGTCTCTTGAAAGATATGTAACGATCTTTCCTTTTCCCTCGTCGCCCCATTGAAGTCCTATTACTGCTGTCTTCATTGAATGCACTCTCCTTCAAATCTTTTGTAGATTTCATCAACGTATTTCAAGTAAAAATTTGGATCAAAAACAGATTCTATTTCTTCATGCGTCAGAATTTTTAGGTTCTCTTTCGCAAGACTCTTAAGATCTGCCTTCGTCTGCCAACATTTCAGTGATAGAGATTGAACAAGATCATAAGCTTCATTTCTGGAAAGTCCTTTATCAATAAGGGCTAACATCAACCTTTGAGAGTAGATCAAACCATGAGTTATTTCGATATTCTTGATCATATTGTCTTTGTACACGACAAGGTTTTCAAGCAGGTATTTAGATTTGACTAACATGTAGTACAGTGTCTGGGTCGCATCAGGCAAGATATATCTTTCAGCTGAAGAATGTGAAATATCTCTTTCGTGCCATAGTATATTGTTCTCAATCGCAGCTGGGACAAAAGATCTCATCATTCTTGAGAGGCCACATAATCTTTCACAAAGAATTGGGTTTTGTTTGTGTGGCATCGCGCTGGAACCTTTCTGCCCTTCTTTGAATGGTTCCTGAGCTTCGAGTACCTCTGTTTTCTGCAAATGCCTGATCTCTGTTGCTATTCGTTCGATTCCACTGGCTATGACTGCCAGTGTCATAACAAAAAATGCATGATGATCCCTATTGACAATCTGACTCGATACTGGGGTTGGTTTTAAACCAAGTTTTTCCAATGAAAGTTTCTCGATCCTCGGTGGAACGTTTGCGTAATTACCGACAGCACCACTTATTTTACCAAACCTGATTTGTTCTCTTGCAAAGATCAATCTCTCATAGTTTCTCTTTGATTCCGCATACCAATTCAAGATTTTCAAACCAAAAGTAGTTGGTTCTGCGTGAACACCATGCGTCCTACCTATTGTTATGGTCTGCTTATGCTCTAAAGCGAGTTTCCACAAAACTTTGAGTAGTTCTTTCATTTGTTCTATGAGGAGATCGCAAGCTTCCACAAGCGTCAAGGAGAGTGCAGTATCTATAATATCGGAGGAAGTCAAACCATAATGGAAGAACTTGGCTTCGGATCCCATCTTGCTCGTCGCCATTTTCACAAAGGCTATCACTTCGTGATCTGTTTGTTTCTCGTACTCGCTGAACAGTTTTAGGTCTATCACTGAATTTTGTTTTGCCAGATCTGTTGTTCCTTGCGGTATCATTCCAA
>JBKBIU010000040.1:0-9612 GCA_046294065.1 Pseudothermotoga sp. | reverse complement strand
TAAATAATCTTTCCAATTCTTCTAAGATCTGTTCTTTCTTCGGTCAAAGCATCCATTATTCTTTCAAGCAAAGAGAAACGCAGGCTAAAGATTCTCAGTTGTTGGTATCTTTCCTCAGCCAGTTTCTGAGAGGTAATATCTTTGAAAATTATTAAAACATCATCGTATTCAGGCATTGCCGTTATCCGATATAGTCTGTCATCTATTGGTAAATCTTCTTGAACAGTCATTCTTTTTGTGGAATTCTTTTGAACTATCTTTTTGATTCTTTCCCACTGTTGTGGATGTGTGCGTTTTAGCTTACCAAATTCGGGTTTGTTACAATACAATATTTCAGTCTTCTTGTTCATAATCATTACTGGTGAGTATGAAACAGCCCTTAGAAATGTCGTAACGTGTTCAACAAGACTGGAATTTGGTTCCAACAGGAGCATGGTGTATATGGAATCACCTTGCTTAATCGAGATCGCCGTGAGGACCTGCCATACATCGTATTTATACAAAAGGTGACTCAATGCCGTTGCCAATTGAATTTGACTTTTCTTGATCAATGATTTCATTTTTTTCTGTACAGTGGAATTTGTGGTGGCAAGAAAATTTTTAAAAAGTGTATTCACTTGATATTCGACTCCATCACGAAAAACGGCACAAGGAATGATATTCTTGCCACATAACCAAGTGAATATATCTTTCATCAGCATCACTCACCGCATAAATGATATCACTACTTGGAAAATATATCTATCAGATGATAAGATTTATACGGTGATGATTAATTGACTTGGGTAGACCCACATTATACGATTCCAGTATCCCTGACTGGGCAATGGTGTGCGCTGAACTGTGCACACTGTGGAAAACATTACCTAAGTGGTATGAAGTTGCTCAATGAAATAGAAGCATATATCCAAAAAGGATATCGTTCTTTTTTGATCAGTGGCGGACTCGATACGAGTGGTGAGATACCCTACAGTGATCAAAACCTTGAAAAACTTAAGCATTTGAAAGAAAGATACAACCTTGTATACAATTTTCATGTTGGTTTCCCTTCCAGTCCTATTCATAAACTTGAGAATCTTGCCGATGTTGTGAGCTTTGACTTTTTCAGTGATCAGGAGATCATGAAGAAAATCTATGGTATCGGTAAAGACCCTGTAAGGCAAATCGAAGTGATAAAATCTGTGGAGGTTTTTTCAGTTCCTCATGTGACAATAGGTATAGAATGTGGGCAAATAACACACGAGTACAGATCGATTGAAATGCTCAGCAAATACTTTGATTCTATAGTTCTGAATATTCTCATACCCACTCTTGGCACGACCTATGAATCTTGTGCTCCTCCTTCTGTTGAAGATGTTAAAGATATCTTCAAATATGCTAAAGGGCTCTTTGAAGTAGTCGCCCTTGGTTGTATGCAGCCAAAGGGGTCTTACAGATCTGTTTTGCAAAATGAACTTGCCAACATCGCAGATGTCATTGTAAAACCAGTGCGCAGGGGTATCAACAGTTTCCCTGGTTGCTGTGCATTTCTACTAAAACAAATTTCACAAGGGGTGATAAACCATGTACGATAAAGAATTTTTGAAAGAATTTTCACAAAAATTGAAAGCATGGGAGGAGCAACTCCAAAGTGAACTGAAGAAGTTCCCAGAAAGGCAGGAAAGATTCGACACAAGATCGGCTATAGAAGTCAAAAGAGTCTATACCCCACTCGACCTCCAAAGCATTGACTACTTCGATGATCTTGGACTGCCTGGAGAGTATCCCTTCACAAGAGGCGTTCAAAGAACGATGTATCGCGGAAGGTTTTGGACGATGCGTCAGTATGCTGGCTTTGGTACGGCAGAAGAAACGAATAAAAGGTTCAAATACCTTCTGCAACAGGGACAAACAGGCTTATCGGTCGCCTTCGACTTGCCAACTCAGATGGGATACGATTCGGATCATCCACTTGCACAGGGTGAGGTCGGCCGTGTGGGAGTTGCTGTAGACTCCTTGAGAGATATAGAGATTCTCTTTGATGGTATTCCCTTGAAGGACGTGAGCACTTCTATGACAATCAACTCAACGGCTGCCATCTTACTTGGCATGTATGCTGTTACTGCACAGAAACAAGGCGCTCAAATTAGCGATCTTAGAGGGACTATACAAAATGATGTTCTAAAAGAATACATTGCAAGGGGAACGTACATCTTCCCTCCACAACCTTCGATGAAGATAATAACTGATATTTTCGAATTCTGTTCAAAAAATATGCCAAAATGGAACACCATAAGCATCAGTGGGTACCATATACGCGAAGCTGGTGCAAATGCTGTTCAAGAACTTGCATTTACTTTTTGTGATGGCATAGCTTACGTTGAAGCAGCAGTGAAATCAGGTCTTGATCCTAATGTTTTTGGTAAACAGCTGTCGTTCTTTTTCGCTGCCCACAACAATTTTCTCGAAGAGATTGCAAAATTCCGAGCTGCACGCAGAATTTGGGCAAAGATCATGAAGGAAAGATTCAAAGTGACCAACCCCGAAGCTCTTAAACTGAGATTTCACACACAAACGGGTGGTTCTACACTAACTGCGCAACAACCGTTGAACAACATTGTTCGCGTCGCATTGCAAGCTTTGGCTGCTGTTTTGGGTGGTACTCAGTCACTGCACACAAATTCATTTGATGAAGCTTTGGGGCTGCCGACGGAGGAATCAGTACAAGTTGCATTGAGAACACAACAGATAATTGCGTACGAGTCTGGTGTGGCTGATACAGTTGATCCGCTGGCTGGTTCCTTCGCAATAGAGACTCTGACCAATGAAATCGAAGACAAGGTGTGGAAATATATTGAAAAAGTTGATTCTTTGGGTGGCATGGTTCGGGCGATTGAAACAGGATATGTTCAAAAAGAGATTCATAACAGCGCTTACGAACAACAGCTAGCCATTGAGAATAAAGAGCAGATCGTAGTCGGTGTAAATGCATTTCAAACAGATCAAGAAACTCAGCTGAAAAGTATTCTCAAAGTTGATCCGTCTGTTGAAGAAAGGCAGATAGCCGCCCTAAATAAACTCAGAAAAGAACGAGACAACAATGCCGTTCGAGAATCTTTGAAAGACCTTAAGCAAGCCGCAGAGAATGGTAAAAACATTGTACCTTATGTTTTCAATGCCGTAAGTGTTTATGCAACACTCGGCGAGATTACCGACACCCTAAGAGATGTCTTTGGTGAATATACTGAATCTACGATTCTATAAGCGAGGTGGGGTGAATGAGAATTTTCAGAATCCTAATCGCTAAACCAGGCCTCGATGGTCATGATCGCGGAGCAAAGGTTGTGGCACACGCCTTACGCGATGCCGGATTTGAGGTGATTTACACCGGTCTTCGACAAACACCAGAACAGATAGTTCGTACTGCTTTACAGGAGGATGTTGACTTGATAGGCCTTTCTATACTCTCTGGTGCACACTTACAGCTTTCAAGAAAAGTTATTGAACTAATGAAAAAGGAGGGAATAGATCATATACCAGTCTTTGTCGGTGGAATCATACCGCCCGATGATGTACCACAACTTCTCCAAATGGGAGTAAAAAGAGTCTTTGGACCTGGTACAGCGTTATCGAAGATAGTGGAAGAAGTTAAAACAATCCTACATGAAGGAGTGGCAAGTACAGGTGGATCATAAATTTCTCGCCAAATTAATAACCAAAATAGAGAACAACCCTGAGTTGGCACCTGAGATCATTCAACGCCTTCCTGAAAGTCGGTCAAAGGTTATAGGCTTCACGGGAAGTCCTGGTGTTGGAAAAAGCAGCCTAATCGATCAGGTCATCAAGCAGCTCAGAGACAAAGACCTATCTGTGGCCGTTGTTGCTATTGATCCATCGAGTCCCTTTACTAAAGGTGCATTCTTAGGCGATCGTATAAGAATGAGAGATCATTTTGTTGATGAAAAGGTTTTCATAAGAAGTATGGCTTCTCGTGGAGCTCTTGGCGGACTCTGTGATGCAGCCTTTGATGTGGTAAAACTGTTAGAATGTAGTGGATTTGACTATATTCTAGTCGAAACGGTTGGTGTTGGACAGTCGGAGGTCGAGATTTCCAACCTTGCAGATCTGACCGTCTTGGTACTATCGCCAGGCTTTGGCGACGAGATTCAAATGTTAAAAGCAGGTGTTATGGAGATAGCAGATCTTTATGCAATTAACAAGAGTGATCTACCAGAAAGTGATACTCTCTACACTCAGTTGCTTGCCTTTTTGTCGCTTGCTGGCAGAGGTGAGAAACAAGTATGCAAGACAAGTGCGTACACGCAAGACGGTGTTCAAGAACTCGTGGGAAGGATAGAAGACCTCTGGAATTCACTATGCAGCAGCGGGATGTTAGACGAAAGAAGAAGAAAAAGGGTACAATATCATGCTGAACATATTTTAAGAAGGTTAGTACAAAAAGCTGTTCATTCAGTTAAGGGTTGCAAAACAGAAAACCCATATGAATTTGTAGAAGTAGCTCTATCGAGGTTGTGTGAGACTCGTCTTAAAAAGGATGGTCAGGGGGGAGGGATTTGAACCCTCGACCTCCGGACCCCGATTCCGGCGTTCTTCCTTCTGAACTACCCCCTGTTCCTTTCACAGTAAAATAATACCACACATCACGGTTACTTCCAAGATCATACTGTGCTATATTCTGGCTTGGTTGTATGATAGAATTTTAAAAGGGTGAGAATCTTTGATTGCCATTGTAGGTGTTCTGCCTCAAGAAATTGTGCCTCTTTTAGACGGCTTGACTTACAAACTAGAAACTACTGAGCTGATAAAACGACCAGCGACCAGGGGTATAATCGGGGGAAACGAGATCGTTGTTACCAGTGGTTGCGTTGGAAAAATAGAAACCGCAGCTTTAGTCCAAAGTCTCATAGATCGATACAAAACCAGTGCTGTCATTGTTGTCGGTGCTGCTGGAGCCTTGAGAAGCGACCTGCCCATTGGCTCGATCGTGGCAGGTTCTGGTTATATCGAATACGACTTCATCCCAAGAGTGAATGTAGATTTGATTTTGGAGCCACGTCAAGATTGCTTCTCAGATTTTATTGAGAAAAACGACTTTGTTTCTGGTTTGATTGCTTCTGGAGATCGATTCATAACAACAGACACTGAGGCAAAGAGAATTTTTGAAACGACCTCTGCTTTGTGTGTGGATATGGATTCTGCAGCAGCTGCAAAGGTGTGTATTGAAAATGATGTAGAATTCTTATCCTTAAAGGTCATCGTCGATATTGCCGGATCAAAGGCAATCGAACAATACATAGAGAACCATCAAAAGTTGGGAAGTAAGCCGGCTTTTATTCTTTTGGAGTATCTTTTGAATAACCGGTTCATATGTGAGTGAGATTCATGAGAGATATTCCAGAAGAGGTCAAAAGGAAGATAGAAGATTTAAGAGAACTTATAGAATACCATAATTACAGATACTACGTTCTTGCCGATCCTGTGATAACCGACGAAGAATATGACAACTTGATGAAACAACTCGTCGAGCTTGAGAAAAAATATCCTGAATTAGTTACACCTGACTCGCCAACTCAGAGAATAGGCGACAAAGTCTTAGAAGAGTTTAGAACTGTCCAACACTCAGAACCCATGTTAAGCCTGGACAACACTTATGACGAGGACCAAATAAAAGAATTTGATGATCGCGTCAAGAAAACGGTTGAATTGGAAACTGTTGAATATGTCACCGAATTGAAAATAGATGGCGTATCAGTTTCACTGAGGTACGAAAAGGGAAGATTCCTTTTAGGATTGACAAGGGGTGACGGAACACGGGGTGAAGATATAACTGAGAATTTGAAAAGAGTTCGCAGCATCCCTTTAAGATTGAGGAAGCCAATAGATATTGAAGTACGTGGTGAAGTTTACATGCCAGTTCAAGAGTTTGAAAGACTCAACAACGAAAGATTAGAGCAAGGAGAACCACCTTTTGCAAATCCTCGAAATGCTACAGCAGGTACTATAAGGCAACTGGACACAAGTGTTACACGGGCAAGACATCTCGATTCTTTCATATATTATGTTCTGTATCCGGAGAGATATGGTCTTAAAACTCAATGGGACGCACTGAACTTGCTCAAAGATCTGGGTTTTAAGGTGAATCCACATTCCAGAATTTGCAAAGATATACACCAAGTTATTGAATATTGGAATGAATGGATCCAAAAGAAAGACGAATTACCCTACTGGGTTGATGGCATAGTCGTGAAGGTAAATCAGTTTGAATTACAAAGGATACTTGGAACAACAGCCAAAGCTCCAAGATGGGCAATAGCTTTCAAATTCCCATCTGAGAAAGTGGAAACGAAACTGCTGGATGTGACTATTCAGGTTGGCCGGACTGGCGTTTTGACTCCAGTCGCAGAACTTGAACCTGTTCAACTCGCTGGCACTGTGGTCAGAAGAGCCTCACTACATAACTTTGACTACATTGTGGAAAAAGACATAAGAATTGGCGACTGGGTTTATATAGAAAAGGCTGGTGGAATAATTCCACAAGTCCTCTATGTAGACAAAGGTAGACGAACTGGTCAAGAAAAGAAGATAGAAATACCAGAAAGTTGCCCAATGTGCTCTGGGAAGGTAGGAAAACTAAACCCGGAAGATGTTGCACTCAGGTGTCTCAACCCCCACTGCCCGGCAAAGTTGAAAAGATCTCTTGAAACCTTTGCAGCTCGAAACGCTTTAGATATAAAAGGCTTGGGAGAAAAGATCATAGAAAGATTGGTTGATTCCGGCTTAGTGAAAGACTTAGCAGATATATTTTACTTAACACCCTTTGAACTGACACAGCTTGGCTCTGGTATAGGCCATAAAACAATTGCTAATCTGTTGTCTCAGATAGAACAGGCAAAAAGTGCACCTTTGCACAAGATTATTACAGGGCTTGGCATACCCATGGTTGGCGAAAAAACAGCCCGGACCTTGGCTCAGAGTATGGGAAGCATTGATAAGATTATGGGTGCAACTTTGGATGAATTAACCCAAATACCTGGGATAGGATCTGAGGTCGCTAAAAGCATAAGAGAATACTTTGATAATGAAAAGACGAAGGAACTCATCGAAAAATTAAAGCGGGCAGGAGTAAAGCTTCAAGAAGAGCATCAACAAAATAAGCAAATACTTGCAGGTTTGACCTTTGCAATAACAGGTGTTTTAAAGAATTTCTCAAGAAACCAAATTGAAGATCTCATACATTCGTTGGGTGGAAAGGTCAGTGATAGCGTAACAAAAAAGACCGATTATCTTATAGTCGGCGAGAATCCAGGTTCCAAGTTATCTAAGGCAAATAACCTGGGAATAAGAATCATAAATGAGCTGGAATTTCTTGAACTGATCAAAGCTGAAGCTAAAAATCACCAACAGCAAAGGTTATTCTAAAACCATAAAGGTTTATCAACGCAGACGGTAAACTCTGCGTCCAAGAAAGATTGATAACATAACCTATTCTTATACTCATCTTGGGAGAATCACCAAGATGGAACTTCACAGAGGGTTGCAAAAGAACTCCCAAAGATTCAAGTTCCAAAGGTGGAATCACAAAAGTAATTTGCTTATTAGTATCTGTGTAGAAACCAAGGAGGGTTTTCTGGGCAAGGATTTCAAAGCTTGCCCAATCTATCTGGTAAGACGCTTTGAGATAGAGGTCGAAATTTCCCCTCTTTATGTATCTTGAATCGCCGCCTTGTTCAGATAGGATAGAAGGCATCAATCCCAGTTCTAAGTGTGAGGAATTTGCTTCAACATATATACCGCCCATCAGATAGCCAGATTGTGAAAATGGGTCTATGGCAATCTGTATTTTAGAGCCAACCTCCCAAAGTGGGTAAGTGAAAGTAAAACCACTGTACCTGTAGCCAACAAAGACTTCAAAATTATTCATTGGAAAATGCAAACCAACCCCTTCGTTCGTATCGAAAGTCAAATATGAAGCAAAGGCCAGCGTAGAGATAAAAAAAATCAATATTAGGTTCACCTTTTTCATATCTCACCACTCCACTAATACTCTGTAGAGAAGTTGTGCATAGATTCGAGTCATCAAAACTAAATCATCGAGCGCTATCTTTTCATCCGGCTGATGTTCCGTCTCAGGTCTGCCTGGCAACAGAGGTCCAAAGGCAACACCACAAGGTACCGCCCTCGCATAGGTCCCTCCACCAGTGGTCAGCAATTGCGCCTTTTCTCCAGTAACATCGGTGTACACCTCGCTGAGCATTTTAATCAGTTCACTATCGGGTGAAACAAATAATGGCGCGTGATGATTTGTTGGTTCAACTTGTAATGGCTTGAGAGCCTCTTCCATCTGTTTCGAAAGCATAGCTTCTGAATAATATATGGGATAGCGTATATTGACAACGGCTGTAATTTTATCTCTGTCAAGCTGAACCGTACCAAGGTTGAGCGTCAACGGACCAGCTACACAGTCTGTACCTGCGATTCTCAATGAAGTACCGTCGGTTTCATAACCAATCTTTGCAAAGATGATCCTCACGAATGTCGCGAGATCTTCGTTGCTAATCTCTATGGTCCTTAAAAAGTCGAACAAGGCGGCCGCAGCATTGATACCGTGTTCAGGTTTAGAACCGTGGGCCGATTTACCTCTTATTTCTATCTTGAGTTCGTCATCATTCTTCTGCCAAGAGACTTTTGCTCCGTTCTTGGGTTTGAATTCTTCCAGCTGTTTGAGAATCTGATCTGTAAAGGACTTTATGACAACTACTGCCTTTTGAGGTACAACATTCGAGGCCTCTCCAGCTTTCAGATGGACAATATCAACACCAGAATCATTCCGTTTCTTGAGAGAGCAGCTTATTCTGTAATTTATGATGCCCTTCTCGGCATAGATCATTGGAAAATTTGCATCAGGTGTCACTGCATAGAGAGGTGCTTCCTCTTTCTGAAAGTAATATCTAATACCATCCCAACCTGATTCTTCATCTGTTCCGAGTATTATCCTTACACGATTTTTTGTATCATACCCTGCATCTTTCACAGCCTTGAGCGCAAAAATGCTCGCTACGGTGGGACCTTTGTCGTCAGAGGCACCCCTACCCCACAGGTAACCATCTTTGATCAATCCTCCATAAGGATCCACCGACCATCCATCGCCCTCAGGAACAACATCCAAGTGACCCAAAACTGCGAATAATTTACCGTTCTTTCCATATTCTATATGTCCACCATATCCATCTACATTCTTTGTTTGAAAGCCAAGTCTTTTGCCAAGATCAAGAGTGTACTCGAGAGCTTTTGCAATACCTTCTCCGAAGGGTTTACCAACACCGGCGGACTCAGTCTTGACTGATCTGATCTTTATGAGATTCGATATCTCTTGAAACATCTGTTGGCTGTTCGCAACAACAAGATCGTCGACCTTCTTATTCACAGACTCACCCCCATAAATAAGATGATACAATAAAGAAGGGGTATTGTTGAAATGAAACACCTGTTAATAATTTCAATCTTTTGCTCTGTAGCTTTACTGAGCTTAGGTAACATTCTCTATACAGACGATTTTAACTACACACTCGGTACTGTTCATGCTGTGTTGATGTGGTCACAAAACAGCTTGGG
>JBKBIU010000310.1:0-1928 GCA_046294065.1 Pseudothermotoga sp. | reverse complement strand
TTTTTGAAGATGTAGGTTACCAGAATCTGGTTGAGCCCACTGAATCTTTCAGATTTCAAATGAGCAACTACTCCAACTGCAACTGGTCCTGGTTCTAGGACCTTGAGCGAAACGGTTCTAAAGGCTCCCGAGGTTTCCTCATGGTGATTGCCAAGTTTACCATCGATGTAATATGTCGTCTCGGGCCATCCGCTGACCCTCGCAATACCTACTTCGTCAACGATCTTTCCTTCGACATTTCCAAATTTTGTCACAGCAATCAAACCTTTTTCGTTGATCTCAGCTTTCATCGTGCCATCGGTGGTTGTAACGATCCACTTTGCAGACTCTTTCTCAATCTTGAAGAAAGGTTGTACTTTCTTCACAGCTTTCGGGGCTTCCTCAGACAAAACTATGGCACCCTTTCCTTTTGCAAGGAAAACTAAGTGATCGAGTGCCGAGATTCTTCCATTTCCATCTACATCATCGATTTGGAATGCTACTTCAGAGCCACCAAACTTTACCGTCAAGCTTTCCCAATCAGGATCAAAATCACTGGGAAGCATGTCCAAAATTTGACCAACCTGAATCACTACGGGTACCTCAACGTTGCCAGCGACTACTGGGATTTCAAAGGTTTTACCCATTAGCAGAGCTGGAAGAATTAAGATTGCAAACCAAATGTACTTTTTCACTGCCCTTCACCTCCATATGAAAGCGTTTACACATATTTATAATATCAATTTACGATCAGAACATCAAGGTTAATATTTCCTTGATTGTCAGCAATATCTTCCAACTTACTTCTAAAATTCCTCCAAGTTTTTCTTTTCTACATTTATCTCTTATTTTCTTGCTCTTTCACCTTTTGTTATTTCAAGATTCTGTTGCTATACTATATGTAAACGATTTCATAATAGGAGGGTTTCAATGGCCACCATTCGCGAGGTAGCACAGAAAGCTGGTGTTTCTCTGGCAACCGTTTCGCGCTTTTTAAACGGGAGCGGGTATGTATCTGAAAACACTAAGTTAAGACTCACGAAGGTGATCAACGAACTTGGTTACAGAAGAAAGTACACTGCCCACATCCTAGCATCAAGAAAGACTCATCACATTGCTCTTGTTATCAGTGAGAGAATCAAAGAACTCTTGAAAAGCGAGATTGGATCCTTTTACAGAATAATAATCGAATCAATACAACAAAATGCCGATACCTTCCATTTCAACACAATTGTTGTCGATCTGAAAGGTCAGTACGATTTTGACGGCTACCTACTCATAGGCAGTGATGCCACAGAACAGGATATTCAAAATTATAAACGTTTGGGAAAGGTCGTACTTGTAGATCACCACATTGACGGCTTGATGGTTGACAGCGTCGTGAGCGCAGGAAGAGATTCTGCCACTTTCTTGGTAGAAAGGTTCATAAGTATGGGAAAAAATAAGATCGTTCATTTGCATGGTCCCCTGAGGTACTACGGTTTCAGAGACCGATATCAAGGTTACGTTGCCGCCATGCAAAAACATGGTTTGTTACCCCTAACATTCGAATACGATGACCTAAACGATGAAATAGAACCCGTCTTGAGAAAGATCCTGTCAAACTTTGAACCCGATGTAGTTTTCTGTTCCAACGATGTCATAGCCTTAAGAGTCTTGGAGAATCTGAGATCCTCTGGACAAAAGATCCCAAAGAAAATCAGTGTTGTTGGTTTTGACGACATACCCGAGGCCGAAGTTAAGGGTCTTTCGACCTTTCACGTTGATAAGTACGAGCTGGGCTTAACTGCCCTAAGGCGACTTTATGACATGCTCACAGGACACAACCTTCATCCAAGAAGAATAGCACTCCATGCTCATTTTGTTAAAAGAAATTCATCAGTGTAGGGAGGTGTTTGTATGAGAAAGTTGTTCGTTTATATCATTTTGATATCAACTGTGCTTTCGGC
>JBKBIU010000309.1:0-1928 GCA_046294065.1 Pseudothermotoga sp. | reverse complement strand
TAGCGATAGACAATGCGCGATTGTTTGAAGATCTTCAAAGGAGGAATGTGGAACTTATCGATGCTTATGATGCAACGATAGAAGGTTGGGCTTATGCACTGGATTTGAGAGACAAAGAAACAGAAGGTCATAGTGAAAGGGTGACTGAACTGACCTTGAAGATGGCAAGAAAAATGGGTATAAAAGATGAAGAACTTATACACATAAAACGTGGTGCTCTGCTGCACGACATTGGAAAGATGGGTGTACCTGATAATATATTACTTAAACCCGGGAAATTGACAGATGAAGAGTGGGAATTAATGAAAAAACACCCCTTTTATGCATATCAAATGTTGTCGAGAATAGAGTACTTAAGACCAGCTGTCGAGATACCTTATTGTCACCACGAGCGCTGGGACGGAACAGGATATCCAAGGGGATTGAAGGGAAAGGAGATACCCCTATCAGCAAGAATCTTCGCCATTGTTGACGTTTATGATGCACTGACGAGTGACAGGCCCTACAGAAAGGCGTGGTCTAAAGAAGAAGCAATTCAATACATCAAGGATGAAAAGGGAAAACAATTTGATCCAAAGGTCGTGGATATTTTTTTGACAATGGTTCAAGGGATGAAGGATAAAGCAATTACCTAGGCTCAGCCGTGGTATTATTCTTTTGGGGGCGATGTGAATGAGGCATATGATACTTCTTTTTCTGTTGCTGTTTTCATCTTTGATTTTTGCAGAGATTTTCTTTTCCTTCGACTCGTCCTTGGGATTTTCGTGGTACAGCGAAGTTTATGCAGAAGGTAAAAAGGAGATCAAGGCAATAACAGATTATGGAATGCAAGCAAAATTCGAATATGGTCTTGTACGTGGTTTGAGAATGGGTGTCATCTTTTCTTTTTTAAACATGAGCATCGGAACTCAGACCGATTCAGTTAACACCAATCTTATTTGTGTCGGATTGTCACCCAGTTTTGCCTTTGACTTTCTTGAGATTACCTCTCAGGTGAGTGCTGGTGTCTCATTCGTTTTGGCAGGACCAACAGGTAGTTTAGCCGGTTTTGGTCTATCTGGAAGCAGTAATTTCCAAGGTTGGGTTTACCATGGTCAGATTGATTTCTTGTGGGAGCTGACTGATCAGTTTTCCATTGGTTTTGGTCTCGGGGCAAGGTTTCACGACCTGAGTATTCCAACAAGGAATGTTTCTGTGAGGTCTCTGAGTGCGCCGATTTTTCTGAAGGTAAACTACAGATTTTGATAAAAAGCGCAGCCAGCTGGCTGCGTCTATCTTCGAAACCTTCCTATACCCAAAATTTTCGCAATATTGGCATCAGGGTTGATGATGGGTTTAAGTTTTGGTTTTGCACAGGTTATAATCGTTGTCACACCCGGTCCGTGACCTGCGTACCTACAATCGCTGTGTATCACAACACCTATGGTTGCTGCACCTCTTCTGTAGCATCTTCCAAAGGCATTGTCGTGGTCTTGGATGTATACAATATCGCCGAATCTAAGTTTGTCAAGCCCATATTTCTTAAGAGTCCTTTCATCGGCAGTCATTATATCGTAATCTCCTGTCCCCATACTCGTTGAACCTATCCCCGAACCCATCAGAAAGGAAGGTACGACTGCCACGACTGGTATATAGAGTTTATTATCTCTCTCCTCTATTGAGAGTTTTTCGAACAAATTCGGGTCAAGGTTGTATATATGAACATCGGGATGATCTAAGAGCTTTAAACCTTGGCCAAAGCCTTTGATCAAGATTTTGTCATCTAATGTAAGTTTCTCAAGGACATCATCCGGGAAATCGATCAGAACATGTTCTGCTCCACCATGATGCCCTGTAACAACCCCTTTCGCACCTTTAGCATCTCCCGTAACCACCTTTGCTTCATTTCCTATGCATGCATAGAAATTGTAGCCCCTGTTTGGTCCTGA
>JBKBIU010000308.1:0-1951 GCA_046294065.1 Pseudothermotoga sp. | reverse complement strand
TTTTTTGAATGGTAAGGTAGACACAGTTTCTTGTTTCAACACTCCAGAGACGCCTCAAGACTTTTTCAGATTGGCAAAGGAAAAGGTCAATATCATGAGGAGCGTTTACGATTTTCAGATGGTATCATTCTCAGTACCAGGAATTGTGAATTGTGAAACAAGAGAAGTCATCTTAGCACCTAATTTGAGTTGGTACAGCGTCAGAATTGACCAGCTTTTTAATGGAAATTTTGATATACTGGCCGATAATGAAGCCAATCTTTCGATGCTTGCCGAAGCAAGATACGCAAAGGATTTAAAAGACGTAAGTAACGCAGTATTCGTGATTGTGAGAGAAGGAGTCGGAACGGGTGTAATGATAGACGGAAAAGTCACAAGAGGCAACAGTTTTTCAGTCGGAGAGTTCGGTCACATGGTTGTATCCATCGATTCTGAACAATCTTGTCACTGTGGAAACAAGGGATGCTGGGAACTGTATGCGAGTATCAGATGGGCCAACCAGAAATATGGTTTGATCAATGGGAACAACCACATAGACAAATTTGAAGAGCTTCTGAGCATGGCGAAGTTAGGCGATGAGAGGGCAAAGTCGATTCTTGAAAATCATGCTTACAATGTGGCTGTTGGCATAACAAACATTGTGAACGGTTTGAACCCTGAATTTGTGATAGTCGGTGGTTCTCTCTCATCAGCACCAGACTGGTATTTTACAAGGGTGAATGAAGTAGTCAAAAGCAGAGCACTGAAGATGGCAACGAGAGATCTGAAGATAAGACCGACGATTTTTACTGAACCATCGAGCAATTTAGTTGGAGCAGCTGTCTATGCAATCGAAAGATATCTGGACAGAGTCATCAATACAGATCATTAAAGCGGGGCCCAAACCCCGCTTTTTCTCATATGACATCTGAAGTTGTGAAGAAAATTCTGTTGTCTTGAACCAATCTCTTCTCGCCTAAGACTTGGAAAGATCCTTCGCATCTTATGTCCTCTGAAGAACTGCCAATCATTATCTTGTAAACACCTGGTTCAACTACCAGTTTCATATCTCTGTCGTAGTAAGCCAAGATGTCAGTGTGCATTTGAAAGATCACAGTTTTCTTCTCACCAGGTTTTAAACCAATTCTTTGAAAACCTTTGAGTTCCTTCACAGGCCTTGTGACACTTGCGAATTCTCTTGATACATATAGTTGAACGACCTCTTCTCCGTAGACCTCACCAACGTTTTGTACGTCGACTTTGATCTTCACTGTGCCAGCAACGGGAACTTGCTGATCAACATGAAGATCGGAGTAAGAAAAATTCGTGTAAGAAAGCCCATAGCCAAAGGGAAAGAGGGGTTTTACACTCTCGTCCACGTAGTTTCCATGCCAGCAGGATCGACCGCCCGATGGTTTAACGTAATGAAACACCGGCATTTGACCAGCACTGGTGGGGAAGCTAATGGGAAGTTTTCCGCTTGGATTTATCTCTCCAAAGATTACTTCTGCGAGCGATTGAGCACCCATCTCACCTGGCAGCCACAGTTCAACGATAGCGTCCACTTTGTCGACAAAAGCTTTCAAAGAGTAAGGTCTTCCAGTTACCAAGACCACGATGACTGGTTTACCCACTTTTGTTAGTTCTAATATGAACTCCTCTTGAAGACCCGGTAGTTTCAAATTCGCCATGTCTCTCGATTCACCACTTGTGCATTCAATGGTGAGTCCTGACCGATCTCCAACAACAGCAACAACAACATCGGCTTTCTTGGCAGCTTCTATGGCTTCTTCAAATCCATCCTTTGAAGGATCGGTTACATCACAACCTCTTGCGTAATAGACTTTTTCAGCCCTCTTAGCAAATTCAGCAAGTATGCTTGGTATTCTTTTCAGATGCTCCTCAACGAGCTCCTCAACCCTTTTCAGATTGAACTTTGGAGCATCGAAGGTCTGATTTACATTCGCCAGGA
>JBKBIU010000307.1:0-1954 GCA_046294065.1 Pseudothermotoga sp. | reverse complement strand
CCCCTTATGGGGTGTGGCTTTTTTATTTGGAGGTGTATCAATGAAAGTAACCGTCATTGGCGCAGGTGTTGTTGGAAGTTTGGCAGCAAGGGAACTTTCAAAGTACGATCTTGATATTACCATAATTGAAAAGAATCTCGATATTGGTTGGGGAGTAACAAAAGCTAATTCCGCCATACTTCATGCAGGTTACGACGATCCTGTCGGCTCTAACCGCGCAAAATTTTGTTCAAAGGGGAATGCCATGTACACTCAGCTTTCAGAAGAATTGGATTTCGAGATAAGGAGAACAGGCTCATATGTCGTCGCATTTAACGACCAAGAAATGAAGACTATCGAAGAGTTGTACGAACAAGGAAGGATTAATGGAGTACCTGGTCTGGAAATTCATGATAGAAATACATTACTTGAAAAAGAACCGAATCTGAATAAAGACGTCAAATGTGGACTTTGGGCACCGACTGCCGGCATCACAGAACCATGGATGGTGGCAATTGCGGCTGTTGAAAATGCTGTGGCAAATGGTGTAAAGCTTGTTCTGAATGAGAAAGTGGTTGGTTTTGAGAAAAAAGGTGATCAGATAACAAAAGTTATAACCGATAAAAATTCTTACGAAACTGATCTTGTAGTAAATGCAGCAGGACTCTATGCGGATCAAGTAGCTGTTTTAGCTGGTGCAGAGCATGTGCCACTACACCCACGCCGTGGCGAATACATTCTTTTGGACAAAAAGATGGGGTCTATGATCAAATCTGTTATCTTCCCAACACCCACCAAGACATCAAAAGGAATATTAGTTCTACCTACAATAGATGGTGGATTGTTGCTTGGTCCTACCGCCGTGGACTTGCAAGATGACATGAAAGATCATCTTGAAACTACAGCTGCTGGGCTGGAACAAATAAGAAATTTCACAAAAACTCTTGTCCCATCGTTGGATTTTTCTCAAACCGTCAAAACCTTCTGCGGCCTTAGGCCCGAAAGTCCTCAAAAGGATTTCTTTGTCCAAGCAAGCAAGGTTGTAAAGAATTTTGTAAACCTAATGGCAATGAGATCACCAGGTTTAACGGCCGCTCCAGCGATTGCAGAGTATCTAACACAGGAGGTCATTCAACAAGCCATGGGTTTCAAGTTATCTAAAAGGAAAGATTTCAATCCCATTAGAAGAGGTATAAAGAAGATCGTTGAATTACCACTACAAGAATGGCAAGAATTAGTGAAAAAGGATCCAAAGGCTGGCAGATTGATTTGTTATTGCAACGAAGTCACAGAAGCCGAGATAGTGGAGGCGATAAGAAGAGGTGCAAAAACGCTTGACGGTGTAAAGTTCCGAACAAGAGCGATGTTTGGAAGATGTCAAGGTGGCTTTTGTTCGATAAAGATCATGAAGATCCTTGAGAGAGAACTAGGAAAAGATATGTCCCAAATAGTTCTCAAGTCACCTCAGAGTTGGATTGTCGATGGGAAGGTGAGAGAATGAAGACAGACGTTCTTGTGATCGGTGCAGGTGCTGCGGGAATGGCAGCGGCACTGAGTGCTGCAAAAAACGGAGCAAGGGTGATTCTTACCGACAGAGATGAAAGGGCTGGTGGGATTCTCAACCAATGCATACACAATGGTTTCGGACTTCATTACTTCAAAGAAGAACTCACAGGCCCTGAATATGCGGAGAGATTTTCCACATTGCTCGAGGATTATGAGATAACTCTCTTGACAGACTGTCACGTTCACACTGTAAAGCCTGATCGCAAAGCTGTTTTGGTTTCTCCAAAAGGCGTTTTTGAGGTTGAAGCAGAATCAATTGTTTACACAGCTGGCGCGAGAGAAAGACCTTTTGGTGCACTGATGATTCCAGGTGATAGGCCGTCTGGTATCTTTACAGCCGGTGTTGCTCAGAAGTACATGAACATTGAAAACAGGATTATAGGGAAAAGAGCTTTGATATTAGGTTCGG
>JBKBIU010000306.1:0-1960 GCA_046294065.1 Pseudothermotoga sp. | reverse complement strand
TGTTTGCTCCAAAGTGCTTATTTTTCATCCTTGAAAGGCAAGCCTTTTGGTTTCAAAGAAGTTAAGAAGCCAGTGAGTATCATCATCTGGCTCGTTGGCTTTGCGGTCATAACAGCTATACCAGCCTTCACGTTTTTCAAATTTCAGCAACCGGGAGGAAAAACACCCACACCGAATGCATTCTGGCCACAGAGTTTGACGATAGGTTTTGCAAGATGGGCGACCTTCAATGCACTCATAGGGGTAGGTCTGTTCATTCTTTGGCACTTTGTTTATCATCGCAGAATTGGCGGAAATCTGATGACTTATGGTCTAGCAACAGGTCCTGAAAAACCAAAGTTTTCTCTTAAACAACTTTGGAAGGCTTTTGCTCTTGCTGTTTGCGTAATTTTTGCGACTCACATAGTTCTGTCGATTGTTCAGTGGGCATTCAAGGTAGATTTCAGGTGGTGGGTCTTAGCGTTGAAACCTATGGATGTAGCAAGATTTTGGATATTCATAAAATTCTTGCCACCCTTTGCTTTGTTTGCATTCGTGAATGCACTCGTTTTGAATGGCCAGCTCAAAGCAGGAGAATTTAAGAACGAAACCACAACAACTCTTGTTTGGATGGTTTCTTCAGCCCTTGCAAACTGTCTTGGTATTGCAATATTGGTGGCTCTCCAAGTTGGAAAATTACTTACCACTCAGACACTTTTCTTCCCAACTCAACCACTGTTAGGAATCGTTGCATATCAGTTTGTATTTCTAACAGCTGTTTGCGGTGCTATTTCGTCTTTCTTTTACAGGAGAACTGGTAGCATATATGTTGGGGCTTTCGTAAACAGCTTGTTTGCAACTTGGTATATCGTCGCAGGACAAGCAATACAATTTGTTGCATAGGGAGGTATAGAAGATGGCTGAGAAGTACGTTCTAGCACTAGATCAAGGAACGACCAGTTCAAGAGCTATAATCTTTGACAAAAACGGCAAAGTTGTGTGCATGGTGAATCAAGAGTTCGCACAGATCTACCCAAAACCAGGTTGGGTTGAACATGATCCCATGGATATTTTGGAATCACAAATAAGTGTTGCAAAAAAGGCTTTGAGGACCTCTTCAATAGAACCAGAACACATAGCAGCAATTGGTGTAACCAACCAGAGGGAAACCACGCTAGTCTGGGAGAGAAAAACAGGCAGACCTATTTACAACGCGATAGTCTGGCAGTGCAGAAGAACTGCCGATATCTGTGACGAACTCAAGAACAAAGGTTACGTTCAGATGATAAGGGAGAAAACTGGTTTAGTCATAGATGCGTACTTCTCAGCCACTAAGTTAAAGTGGATCTTAGACAATGTGGAAGGTGCAAGACAAAAGGCAGAAAGAGGTGAACTGCTTTTTGGTACGGTTGATACATGGCTCATCTGGAACTTGACGGGTGGAAAAGTTCATGTGACAGACTATTCAAATGCTTCAAGAACAATGCTTTTCAACATAAATACATTGAGCTGGGACGAAGAACTGCTAGAGATATTCAACATACCGAAATCAATCCTGCCGGAAGTGAAACCATCAAGTTTCATCTATGGGTGTACTCAAAAAGATATCTTTGGCGAGGAGATCCCCATTTCTGGAGACGCTGGAGATCAACAAGCGGCACTCTTTGGACAGGTCTGTTGTGAGCCAGGTATGGTGAAAAATACTTATGGTACAGGATGCTTCATACTCATGAACACGGGTGAAAAGATTGTTCATTCTCACTCAGGGCTTTTGACGACCATCGCGTGGGGTCTAAAGGAGAGCAAAGTCTGTTACGCCTTGGAAGGTAGTGTTTTTGTCGCGGGAGCAGCAATTCAATGGCTCAGGGATGGAATCAAGTTAATCGAAAAGGCTTCAGATACAGAATATTTGGCATCAACTGTTTCAGATTCTGCTGGCGTCTATTTTGTTCCTGCTTTTGTCGGTCTTGGCGCGCCTTAC
>JBKBIU010000305.1:0-1968 GCA_046294065.1 Pseudothermotoga sp. | reverse complement strand
GAAAACAAAACACTGGAAACTCTTATGACGATGCCCGTCAAAAGAAGTTACATCGTTTTCTCAAAGATTCTCGCAGCAACAATCTCAGGACTGGTAATGGCAGGAATATACATGGTTGGATTCAATTTTTACATGAAATCTTTCACCTTTTCATCGGCTGCTTCGCTGGGTATATCCCTTGGAACTGTGAATTATATGCTTGTTGGTATTTCTTTGTTTTCAGCGCTTCTGTGTGGAATAGGTATATCCATGTTCTTAGGTCTCATCTCCAAGGACTTCAAAAGCGCCCAGACGATGACTTTTCCATTAACAGCTCTTGCTATTTTCAGTATGCTCATAACCATGTTCAAAGATTTCTCTTCGCTTTCCTTTCCACTCAAAGTAGTTATCTTTGCCATACCCTTCACACACCCAATGCTTTCAATAAGAAATCTGCTCTTTGGTAACAGCTCATTTGTAGTCTATGGATGTATTTACAACGTCATCCTTGGAATCATTTTAATAATTCTTATAACTAAGATTTTCAACAGTGATCGGCTCATAACAGGTGTATCTTTCGGAAGATTAAAAAAGTTGGGTTTCTTAAGAAATAGCAAACTGCAAGGTCCGGGTGAATGAGTTCGGCCCCCATTTTTCAGTTATTTTTTGAAAAAGGTCAAGTCGCGCTTTGTCAGGGTCGGTGTCCGTATCAACTAAGAAATTGTTGAAAATTCAACATCCGGGGGGAGAAAATTGAAAAAAATCTCAAAAACCGCTTTAATGGGTCTGATTTTCAAGAAATTCATCTTGCCCTCTGTCTTAGCTATAATTGTGACGACTTTAACCTTGACAGCCGTTTTCAATCACTTTTATCATAAGTATGTTTTCGAGCCAACCTTTGAGAATACAGTGAACTCAGTGTCTTCATACGTAGATCAGTGGCAAAGAACGGTTAAGACTTTCGATCTTTCTTATAAACCAGTTTTGAAAACTTTGATAGACGAACTGGCTCAGCAATATGGAAGCAAAAACATTGTTTCAGATCGACAACTGACCCAAACTTTGAATGATGAGGTGAGCAGATACTTATTACAGTATGTCAGTGGTGTGAACTGGTACTTAATAAGTCCCGGTGGAGTTATCGAGAGGACAGATTATACAAAAGATCTTGGACTTGATATTGCAAAAGCCGTTCCAAGGTACTGGACGGGAAGATTGGAACCATTGAAGCCTGGAGAATATCTGATGGAAAGTCTGAGTTTTGAGTATATGACAAACCTCCCAAGAATCTTTGGTTATAAGAAATTGCAAGACGGCTGGATAATAGAGATTGGTTTGGCTCTTGATCCAGTGATCGTAACAGATCTATGGGAAGGTCTAGAAAGAATTATGAAAACCAATAAGTATATAAGAGATATTCACCTTTATAGCGTATCTTTCATACCATTTGGTGAGTACGAGCCAGTTATAGCACAAGAGAAGGATTTTTTTAACAAGCAGCAAGCGGAAAATAATTTTGTTGTCCAGAAAGTAGGTTCTTCGCTCTTCAAGCTGTACAAAAACTGGATTCCCATAGCAGGTCAGGGTATTGATTGGAGTGGAAAGAGTGCCTTTTTCACGATTAGGGCTTTGACAACTTTGGATTTCTCGAAAATGGAACAGATGAAAAACTCACTGATTTTGGTTCTTAATTCTACCATGGCAGTGGCGGTGTTCTTTGTATTCTTGGCAAGCCTTGGTGTGTTCAAGAATATTTCAAATTCCATCGTAGGTTTACTGAATGATATCAACCGCTTTCAAAGATCACCACTTGATGTAAATGATGAAAACCACTCTGTCGATTCTTACATTAGGGAAATATCAAACCTGAGACAATCTTTTCAGGAAATGAAGGAACAGATTAGAGAAATGGGGGAGTGCGAGGGGGCAGTAATTCCTCTCAATTCATTGAGGGGATACACGGACTCCCTCGCACTGGTATTGACAACC
>JBKBIU010000304.1:0-1973 GCA_046294065.1 Pseudothermotoga sp. | reverse complement strand
AAATATCATTGATATCGATACCATTGACAAATATCTTCTCTCTTTCAACAGGATACAGTTTTGTCAACAGCTTTACCAGTGTAGATTTACCACTTCCAACCGTACCCACTATACCAACCATGTCGCCCTTCTTGAAAGAAAAACTCACATTTTTAAGGACAATTCTTTCTGTACCTGGATAACGATAGGTCAAGTTCTTGAACTCGATATGTTCGATCTTGTCAATTTTCACAGGTTTTTCTGGATCTTTCACCTGAGGTTTCTCATTTACTATCTGCATCAATCTTTGATAAGACGCCCTGCCTCTTTGGATCATATTCAATACCCATCCTAAGGCCATCATGGGCCAAGTGAGCATACTAAGATAAGAATTGAAGGCAACAAATTCACCAAGTGTTATTGTGTTGTTTATAACCATCTTTCCACCAAAGCTCAGCGCGAGTATCTGTGACGAAGCAGCGAAGAATGTCATCAATGGAAAGAACAACGAGGAAACCTTCGCAAGAGACATCCCCACCTGATAGTTCCTTTGAGATCTGTAATTGAACAACTGGTGTATCCTATCGTTTGCAGAGAACGATTTGATTATCCTGATGCCAGAAATCGTTTCTTCAGTGAGTTCACTCAAAGACGAATATTCTTTTTGAACCTCCATAAATCTCTTGTGAATCATTCTGCCAAAAAACAAGGCAACAAAGGCAAGTCCTGGTAAAGGGATGCAAGAAAGTCTCGTCAGTCGCCAACTGACGGTTGAGCCCATGAAAAACACGGTCATGACAGCCATGAAGGTTGCATCGACTGACATCACAACTCCTTGTGCCAGCGCCATTCTCACAGCTTGTAAATCGTTAGTGAGTTTTGCCATCAAATCTCCACTGCGATTTTGATCAAAATATCCCGGCGTCAAAGACATGAGTTTTTCAAACAAGAAATTTCTCGAGACGTATTCAAATCTTCTTGAGGCACCTATTATGAAAAACCTCCAGAAAAATCTCAAAATGGCCATTCCAAGAGCTATTCCCATTATCCAACTTATCATCAACCATAAATACTTCTGATCGGGATTTGGTAACTTGAGATGATCGACTACTTGCCCAACGAACCTGGGAACAAAGAGCTGTGACAGATCAACTAAGATGAGAACAAAAACTCCAAGCAAATACCTGTACCAGTGCTTTTTCAGAAACTCTTTGATCACTCATTTCACCTTCCTATGAATTTGCCTATCCTGTCGATACCCTTCTTGAGTAAGTCTTCAGAAGTTGCAAAGGAGAGTCTCACAAATCCCTGTGCGTTAAAAGCTGAGCCAGGTACAAGCGCGACGTGTTGATCGTTCAAAAGTTTCATACAAAACTGCACATCATCTTTTTCGAACTCTCTCACATCTATCAAAACGTAAAAAGCACCTTTGGGTTTTATGAAATTCAACTTCAGTTCAGACAACATAGAACAGACCAGATCTCTTCTATCTTTAAATCTCTTCTTCATATAACTTGTATCAACATCAAAAGCCTTCAGTGCAGCATACTGAGTTATGCTGTTTATATTTGAGGTCAAATGTCCCTGAACCTTTGCTGCCGCCTTGGCTATCTCTATTGGAGCGACCAGATAACCTATTCTCCAGCCTGTCATAGAATGGGATTTTGAAAAGGCATTCACAAGAACCGTTCTATCACCTTTTGAAATACTGAACAAAGAAATGTGTTCCGTGTCATAGACCAAAGGTTCATATACCTCGTCGCTTATGATCAAAAGATCGTACTTTTTAGCAATTTCATATATCTGGCACAGGGTTGACTCATCATAAACAGTACCTGTTGGGTTATTTGGGCTGTTGACGATTATAGCTTTTGTCGCGGGACTAATCGATTTTTCTATATCCTCTGCTTTGGGGATGAACTCTCTTTCAAATTGGGTTTTCACATGAACTGCTTTACCGCCAAGCAACAGAACCATGGGTTCATAACTGACCC
>JBKBIU010000039.1:0-9989 GCA_046294065.1 Pseudothermotoga sp. | reverse complement strand
TTGATACTGACCAAACAAATCAGTCTTAAAGACGCTTTGTTATCCATAAATGTTGATGTGATTATCTTTCTAATTGGTATGTTTATCATTGGCGAGGCGATGAGAGAAAGTGGTTATTTATACCACATCTCTTATCTAATCTTCAGGAAGGCGAAAAATCCTTCAAACTTACTCTTATTGGTAATCTTTGTGAGTGGATCTCTTTCTGCCCTTTTGATGAATGACACGGTTGCTGTTGTTGGAACACCTTTAATGATTTATCTTGGCAAGAAACACAAAATAGACCCTAAGGTCTTGCTGCTCGCCCTTGCCTTTGGTGTTACCATAGGCAGTGTGACAAGCCCCATTGGGAACCCACAGAATCTTCTGATAGCTCTTGCAAGCGGGATGAAAGGACCATTTGTTGTCTTTGCAAAGTATTTGTTCATCCCGACCGTTGTGAATATGCTGCTCATATATGTCATTCTCAGGCTTTTTTACAAAAAGTCTTTCCAAAATGAAAACATCGAGCATTCCATAGATATTAAAAAAATGGATGAAGGACTATCACGTGTTTCGAAGCTCTCTCTGTACTTGCTTCTGATCTTAGTAACTGTGAGAATAATTGGAGCTTTCTTTGGTAAAGAGATTTTGAGACTCAGTTACATCTCGATAATCGCTGCACTGCCTGTTGTCTTGTTCAGTAATAGGCGATCGAAGATTTTGAAGTCCATGGACTGGGCAACAATCATCTTTTTTGCTTCAATGTTTGTAACGATGCAAGCTGTATGGAACTGTGGTTTTTTTCAAAGATATGTTTCCTTTATAAATTTTTCACAGATTCCACAGATTCTCTTAACTAGTGTAGGTGTTAGTCAATTCATCTCTAATGTTCCATTTGTTGCGTTATTTTTGACTTTTTTTAAAGGTGCGAATGACACCATTCTTTGTGCTCTTGCAGCAGGTAGCACCATAGCTGGTAACCTCACCATCTTGGGGGCTGCAAGTAACGTAATCATCGTTCAGAACGCCGAAAAAGAAGACGTACATCTTACATTCATGGAATTTTTCAAAGTGGGATCTGTCATCACTTTTTTGAATATACTTGTTTACTGGTTATATTTGAATCTTTTCTGATTCTTTAGCGAAGCAATTAGATTCGTGGTGCTTGTAGTTATATTTGAATCTTTTCTGTTTTTTTAGCCCCTTAGGATTTTATTTGATTGCCATAGTATAATTCACTCAGTGAGTGATCAATATGGATGAGAATCTTTTTTTTGAACCTTCGGTTCTTTTCAGAGAGTACGTACTTTTGAAGGCCATTCTTTCAGGTGGTTCTATCTCACAGCAACAGCTTGCAAAGATCGCTCAAATTGCACCTTCTATGGTGAATCGCTATCTTACCTTCTTTGAGCGGAGAGGGTACATAAAAAAGACCGGTCCCAACAGAAAGAGAATGTTTTACCAAATGACGCAAGACGGTATCTTCAGATTGCAGTATTTGTCAGTCTGCTACTTGAGACAGACTGCAAGGCTTTATTCAAGTTCTCGTCAAGTTTTCAGCGAAGTTCTTGATCAGCTTTCAAGCTCGAGGTTCAAAAAGATCATTCTTTATGGTGCCGGCATAGTTGGGCAAACCTTGCTGGATATCCTTGTAAGCGAAAACATCGAGATTCTTTGTTTCGTGGACGACGATAGTTCTAAGCAAGGTACAACCGTCGATGGTGTGAAGGTGATCGATCCAAGTATGGTAGACAAAACTTCTTATGACGCAGTTCTTGTGGCTTCATTTAGACATGCCGACGAGATAGCACAGCGAGCCAGGTCGCTGAAGATGAAAAACATCCTTGTTCTAAGAATTCAAACAAATGGTCGAGTTTTTCTGCAAAGAAGGGAGTGAGAGTTGTGAAGATACCACTTTTTGATGTAACAAGACAGTACCACGAAATCAGAGAAGAAATACTCCACGCTGTTGATGAAGTTCTAAGATCGGGCAGGTACATCATGGGACCAAATGTGGAAGCCTTTGAAAAAGAAATGGCAGCGTATTTAGGTGTGAAACATGCGATAGGTGTGGCAAATGGTTCTGATGCTCTTTACATGGCTGTCAAGGCTCTTGAAATATCACGGGGAGATTTTGTTGTAACGACTGCCTTTACTTTTTTCGCAACAGCAAGTTGCATAACCAGAAATGGTGCCGTTCCTATCTTTGTAGATATAGATCCTAAGACCTTCAATATCGATCTTGATCAAGTTGAAGAGGTATTGAAAAACCATCCGCAGAGAGACAAAATCAAAGCTATAATACCAGTTCATCTATTTGGCAGAACCGTCGACTTAGAAAGGCTCGAAAAGATCAGAAATGATTTTGCAGTGAAAATCATAGAAGATTGTGCCCAATCTGTCGGTTCTTACTGGATCTATTCAAGTGGAAGGATCAAGAAGAGTGGTTCAGTTGGTGACCTTTCCACACTATCTTTCTTTCCAACCAAGAATCTTGGAGCTTGTGGAGATGCTGGAATGATCGTGACGAACGATGACAACTTGGCTGATTTTTGCAAAATCTTCAGGGTTCATGGTGCAAGGAAAAAGTATTTCCATGAAATGGAGGGTGTGAACAGTAGACTTGACGAACTCCAAGGGGCTATTTTGAGAATCAAGCTCAAATATCTTGAACAATACCACGAGAAAAGAATAAAGATAGCAGCAACCTACAATAAATTGTTTGATTCTCTCAAGTTGGATCTTTTGGAAACCCCACAAGTTCATGACGATCTTAGGTGTATCTTTCATCAGTATGTGATCAGAGTGAAAAATGGGCACAGAGATTCTCTGAAAAACTATCTACACGATAAGGGGATCGAGACGGCGATTTACTATCCACTTGGTTTACACAAACAGAAGTGTTTTTCACGCTTTGAATTTCAACCTCTTGAAAATACAGAACGTGCATGTGAGGAAGTTCTTGCGTTGCCAATCTTTCCTGAATTGACTGAGTCTGAGATAGAGTATGTCGTAAAATGTGTGAGTGAATATTTCAAGGAGGCGAGAAGATGTTGAAAGAAAAGATACTCAAAAAATGTGCGGTAATTGGTGTAATTGGCCTTGGCTATGTAGGTTTACCCCTTGCCGTTGAAAAGGCAAAGGCGGGTTTTAAAGTGATAGGTTTCGATATTCAGAAAAGGCGTGTCGACATGGTAAATCAGGGACAAAACTACATTGGTGATGTTGTCACTGAAGATTTGCAAAAGCTTGTCAAGGAAGGAAAACTCTGTGCGACGAATGATTTTGACAAACTCAAAGAATGCGACGTTGCAACGATCTGTGTCCCAACACCGCTTGATAAATTCAAACAGCCAGATCTGACTTATATTGTGAATACATCAAAAGATATAGCCCAGAGGCTTCACAAGGAAATGCTTGTGGTTTTGGAATCTACAACATATCCCGGTACAACCGAGGAAGTTGTCAAACCGATTTTGGAATCTACTGGTTTAAAGTGTGAGGAAGATTTCTACCTTGCCTTCAGTCCGGAAAGGGTCGATCCAGGTAATCTTATTTACAAAACCAAAAACACACCGAAAGTAGTAGGAGGTGTCGGGAAAAAATCAACGGAAGTTGCAAGATTGTTGTACGAGAGTGTACTTGAAGCTCCGGTTTTTGTGGTGTCTTCGCCAAAGGAAGCAGAAATGTCAAAAATCTTAGAAAACACCTTCAGGATAGTCAACATAGCACTCATAAATGAGATGGCTATCGTTGCAGAAAAAATGAAGATAAATATTTGGGAAGTGATCGAAGCGGCTTCCACTAAACCTTTTGGCTTCATGCCATTCTATCCAGGTCCTGGCGTTGGAGGACACTGTATACCCATCGATCCCTTCTACTTGACCTATAAAGCGCGTGAGTATGATTATCACACACGACTCATTGAACTTGCGGGAGAGATAAATGATTACATGCCAGAATATGTAGTTCAAAGAGCAATGCAACTTTTAAATGAGAGAAAGAAATGTATGAACGGTTCAAAAGTACTACTAGTAGGTATAGCATACAAAGGCGATATAGATGATGTTAGAGAATCACCTGCTTTGAAGGTACTGGAAAATCTTGAAAGGAATTTAGCACATGTAATCGTTGCCGACCCATATGTTGAGAAATTCAACTATAGAGGAAGAGAAAGAAAGACTGAAAAACTAACCAAAGAACTGTGTAACTGGGCTGATATAACAATCATAACGACGGCACACAAGAAACGAGTTGACTATAATATGATTGTTGAAAACAGCCAGCTGATATTTGATACGAAAAATGTTCTAAAGTCTTTTGGCATAAAAAATGAGAAGGTGGCAGTTCTTTGACATACATTCAATGGGGGTGATTCTGTGAGCTGGTTTGTTCTGGCTTTGACCGCAGGAATTGGTTCCATCTGTCTTGCTTTTGGACTGTACGCCTATGTCTTGAGAAAAGATGCCGGCACAGAGAAGATGAAACAAATTGCTTCTGCCATCAAAGAAGGAGCACTGGCGTATCTGAGAAGACAAAACCGAACGTTAGCAGTCTTCGTAGTGATAATGGCTATTATTATCGGTTTGGTAAGTGGTTTTCTCAAAAATTCATCTATGGGATTGAGTATGGCTATTGCTTATGTGTTTGGTTCTATCTGCACCACAATTGCCGCTTATCTGGGAATGAGAGCAGCCATTGAGACCAATGTGAGAGTAGCATCTTCGGCAAGAAAAGGTCTTAAGGCCGCCTTTCCGGTGGCTTTTTATGGTGGGGCGGTCATGGGAATGTTTGTAGTTGGGATATCACTCCTTGGAATAGCTCTTCTGTTTTTTATTTTCAGAGTTGGTTTCCGTTGGAGTGACTCAGATGCATCTACTGTGGTTTTAGGTTTTAGTTTTGGTGCAAGTGCACTTGCATTGTTTGCAAAGGCAGGTGGGGGTATCTATACAAAAACGGCAGATATAAGCGCGGATCTTGTAGGTAAGGTTGAACTTGGAATACCAGAAGATGATCCAAGAAATCCAGCGGTCATAGCTGATAATGTGGGCGACAATGTTGGAGACGTGGCAGGAATGGGTGCAGATTTGACAGATTCATACATCGCGAGCGTGATAGCCGCTATGATAATAGGTTCAGAAATTGGCGGAGGAGTTTTCACAACCATGCCGGTCTTGATCGCTGCAATGGGACTTTTTGCTTCAATGCTTGGACTAGTCTTTGTGACAAAAACTATTAAGAAGAGTCCAGGTAGAGCACTCAATATGGGAACATTTTCTACTTGTCTTATTTTTGTATCCTTGTTGTTCCTCGTAACTAAGCTTTCAGGGCTCGACGGTTCAAGGTGGCTCGGAGTATTCCTACCAACGGTGGCGGGCCTGGGTGCTGGAGTCATCATAGGGCTGACATCAGATTATTTCACCTCAATCGAGAAAAAACCTACGAAACAAGTTGCAGAGGCTTCGGTAACGGGGACTGCTATAAATATCTTGACGGGTTTTTCTTATGGTCTTGTGAGTATCGTTCCACCGATTCTGTGTATATCTATTGCAACGATCGCTTCTTGGTATCTTGCAAAGGCTTTTGGTATAGATCCATTTTATGGTATTGCGAATGCCGCACTTGGTATGCTCTCGATCGTAGGCATGATTATCTCAGCCGATGCATACGGCCCAATATCTGACAACGCAAAGGGTGTGGCTGAACAATCTGGACTTGGTGAAGATGTGATCGCCGTGACAGACATGCTTGACGCAGCTGGCAATACGTCGAAAGCCATTACGAAAGGTTTTGCAATAGGCTCGGCGGCGTTAACGGTTTTAGCTTTGTTCGCAGCTTATACTCATTTGGTGGATATAAAGTCCCTAGAATTGATTTCTCCACAAGTCATAGTAGGTATTTTCATCGGTGCGATGATGCCACCACTTCTTTCGGCACTCTTGATCTTGGCTGTGGGTAGAAATTCCCAAAGAATGGTTGAGGAAATCAGAAGGCAGTTCAGAGAGATCCCTGGGCTCATAGAAGGAACGAGCAGACCGGATTATGCAAAGTGTGTTGATATAGCAACGGCTGGTGCATTAAAGGAATTGATTTTGCCGGGTGTTCTCTCAATAGTAGCTCCAGCGTTGACTTTGATCTTTCTTGGCAAAGAGGCTTTGGCAGGCTTCCTCGCTGGTAGTATCGTAACTGGAATTATCTTCGCCTTGTTCATGGCAAATGCAGGTGGTTCATGGGATAACGCAAAGAAATTCATAGAAGAAGGACACCATGGTGGAAAAGGTTCAGAAGCGCACAAAGCAGCGGTTGTTGGTGATACTGTCGGTGATCCATTCAAGGACACCGCTGGCCCTTCACTTAATACGATGATCACTGTTATGTCTCTTGTTGCAGAGGTTTTCGCACCTCTCATACTCTTGGTCATTAGCTGATGGGACGGGCAGTTCGCCCGTTCCTATTTCTGCATTCCAGCGTAGTTTCTATCGCCTTCCAGTGATTAGAGAGTGATTAGAGTATAATTTTTTTGGGAGGAGTCCCTTTTGTTCCTGGATAATGTAACACGAGGTTTTGTGATGATTGATGAGATTCTATCTTCTTTTGAACCCGTGACCGAATATGGTAAGAGTTTTTTTAAAGAACTTTGTCCTGTTATTAGGAATGAGAAGGAGTATCACGAGCACTGGGGAAGGTTGCAAAGGGTACTGAAGCTTGACAAATCTATTGTTCAACGGATAAAACATCAGCTTGCATCGTTGGGTTGTATCAGATATCAGGTTGAAAACGGTTTTGGTGGCATAGGTGATTTTGCAAAACTGAAAAGGTTTGTGTATCATACATTGAGACTTTCAGATTTAACAAAAGGTATCTGGGATCTACCGGATTTAACAAATTTGTGGAAGGTTCTCGCCGATTTGACTTCTGAATCTTCCAGTTTTTATCTGCAGTCTAAGGAAATTCTTGATCTTCGAAAGAAATACCTCCACATTTCTGGGCAGATAGAAGAAAAACTCAAGTATCTGAAAGAAGAGATAGAAAAAAAGTTCTCTATAAGATTACCTGGTGAAGAGTTCACCTGTAACGAAGAACTTGGTGAGAGATTACTCAAAGAGAATTTGGTCGAGGTAGTCAAGAGGTCGAATGAAAAGTATCACCTCAGGATAAGATATACACAACAAATTGTGGAGCTATCAGAACAGTTGAAGATGGTGGAAGACCAAATGAAAGATGAAGAAGAATTTGTTCTGAAAAAACTCTCAAAAGAGGCCAATGACTTTTTAGATACACTCAGATTGTGTGAAAAATCTGTTCAGCAAATAGATATTGATCTGTGCAGGTATTATTTCTATAATGAATTAAACTGCTGTCAACCACAAATCTCTAATACTCTAGTGATCAAAGAAGGAAGATTTGCGCCTGTCGTTAATTATTGTGAAAAGAACGGCTATACATATTATCCTGTGAATATCGATGCGTCTCAAGGCGTGACTGTACTGTACGGACCAAATATGGGTGGTAAAACAACTCTTCTTAGAACGGTGGGAAGTTTAGTTGTTCTTATGCACCTTGGCTTCCCCGTGCCTTGTGAGACCTTTTCTTCACCCATTTTTGAGTTTGTGCGGTATCTTTCTAAAGGTGAAGAATTGGGATTGAGCTCATTTGCAAAGGAAATCTCTTCTTTCGTGAAGGTTATTGAAACCAAAGGGAGAAAGTTGATCTTGATCGATGAGTTTGGTTCAACTACCAATCCGGTCGAGGGCGAAGCGCTCGCTCTTGCTGCTGTTGAGTATCTTGACAATTCTGATGATTTTGTTTTCTTTACAACTCATTATCCAAAAGTTGTCAAGGATGCATCAAATGTGTACATGTGTGGAAAATTGAAAGATCTTAATGAGCTTGATCCTCACAAGATGATAGACTACACTTTGGAAAAAGGAAGGTATCTTGGTCAGAATGTCGCAACAACTTTGGCAAAAAGATTTGGCTTACCAAGTCAAATTGTAGAGGTTGCTCAAAGATTTTTGAAGAAGGAAGATCTCTGTGGAGAAGATCTACACGGTTAGTGAGGTCACATATTATATAGAAACCATCATAAACAATGATCCCTATCTCACTGATATACAGGTCGTTGGTGAAGTAGTTGATTGCAAAGAAAGAAATGGTCATCTGTTTTTCTCTTTGAAGGATGAATTCACAACAATAGGTTGCGTGTTTTTTGGTGGTGCTTTGAGAGGTGTGAATTTGGCAGATGGGCAGATAGCTCAGGTTTATGGCGATGTTAGGGTTTATCCACCAAGAGGCATATACAGATTTCAATGTAAACAGGTGAAAATTCTTCCACGGCGTGGTTTACTTTTCATGAAAATGAAGGAAGTCTATGAAAAGCTTGTGAAAGAGGGGATTTTTGAAAAGCCAAAGCGCCCCTTGCCAAGATATCCAAGTAAAATAGGTGTTGTGACCTCAAGAAACTCAGCAGCTTATCAAGACATTATAAGAACAATAACAGAAAGATACCCCTGTGTTGAGATACTCTTGTATCATACAGGGGTTCAGGGTGAAGATGCGAAAAATTCTCTGCTGAAAGCGCTGAATGATGCAAATTCTGATGACCTTGACGTAGTTTTGATTACCAGAGGAGGTGGATCCAAAGATGACCTCTGGGTCTTCAATGATGAAGAAGTTGTCAGAGCTGTTTACAGAATGAGACACCCTGTCATCTCGGGGATTGGACACCAGATAGATACGGTTTTCATAGATCTTGTGGCTGATTACTCAGCACATACGCCAACGGCGGCTGCACAAGCGGCTGTACCTGAAAGATCGCAGGTGATGAGTTACATTCTCAGTTTGATGCAGAGGGCGAATATTAACCTAAGGCAAAGATTGAAAACTAGTTTGATCTCCCTTCAAAATATGGGAAAGGAGCTCTTGGGGTCCGTGGTCGATAAGATCTTGCAAAAATCAGATTCTTTAGGAATCACTGCAAAGAGGCTTGAGAATGCTATGCACAGACACCTGTTACTTTCTGAGAAAAGGTTGGAACTTCTAAAGGTCCGTTTGTTTTCAGTCAATCCGGTCAATGTACTTCAAAGAGGATATGCAGTTGTTGAGAAGGACGGTCGATGGTTGAAAAGTTCGTTGTGCTTGAATAAATGGGATAAGTTGACTGTCCGATTTTCGGACGGTATTGTGAAGGTGATAGTTGATGAAAATCGATCAAATGATGAATGAGTTGGAAAAGATTGTTCAAAGGCTTGAACAAGAAGATTTGTCATTTGATGAGGCGGTAGATCTTTACAACAAAGGTATAGAGATATATAAGAAACTGCTCCTTATGCTCAACGAAACCAAGATTCAAATTCAAGACGTTTATGCACGAACTCAGCAATTCGTGGAGGGAACGGACATTGAATCTTGATGATGTAGTTGGTGTGGATGTTGCAAAATTGAAGGAGATTTCTCAGGTTATAAGGAAACGAATAATAGAAGTAGTGTCTATGAATGGAGGACATCTTTCTTCAAACCTTGGTGTCGTTGAACTTACGCTTGCTTTGTACAATGTTTTTGATCCAAGACAAGATATAGTTGTCTGGGACACATCTCATCAATCGTATACACACAAGTTGTTAACTGGAAGGTGGGATGAATTTGTAACTCTCAGGCAATTTGGTGGAATAAGTGGTTATGCATCGTTGAGAGAGTCCTACCTAGATAGGTTTGGCGCCGGTCATGCAGGAACTTCGATTGCAGCTGCCCTTGGTATCGAAAAGGCTTTAAGACTGAAGAATCAACAGAAAAACGTTTTGGTAGTAATAGGAGATGGGGCGTTGACAAACGGTGAAGCATTGGAAAGTCTAAACCAGTTGAAGGCATTGAATTCCAAGCTAAAGATTATCTTGAACGACAATGGTATGTCCATCGCCCCAAATGTTGGAGCTCTTTCAGAAACCTTTGCAAAGCTGAGGACAACTCCTGCTTACGTAAAGTTCAAACATCTTTTGAAAAAGGTACTC
>JBKBIU010000303.1:0-1977 GCA_046294065.1 Pseudothermotoga sp. | reverse complement strand
TTCGTGATCCTAGATCGTTTTTACATTTCTCTTCTGAGCGATTTTCTTAGTATTTGCAAGTTGTCTTTGCTAGAAACACCTTTCCAAATTTTTAATGTCATTATAGATTTTGCATAATAAAGCTAGAATAACATGATATAATATAATTATCCAGGAGGTGATAGTAATGCATGAAATTGTACAGTCTTCCGCTATTATTTCAAGTAGAGGTCAGGTGCAGATTCCAGCAAAAATACGAAAGGCAATAGGTGCCCAGACGGGAGATTTGGTCATCTTCCGTATGCTTGATGATGGAACTATTCTGATGAAAATAGTGAAAAGGAAAAGACTTTCTGAGTTGTACGGCTCTTTAAAATCAGGTGTGAAGTTTTCAAGTTTGGAAGATGAGACAGAGAACACCAAAAAGATGTGGACGGCTAAGAGGGAAAGTGAGAGGATGAAGAGATGAAAAAATACTGGATTGATGCAAACATCATCCTAAGATACTTGCTCAACGATAACGATGAATTGTCACCAAAAGCAAAGCATGTAATGGATATGGCGGATAAGGGAGAAATTACACTATTAGTATCTGTGATAACCATTGCTGAGGTTGTATGGGTATTAGAATCGTTTTATGAAATTGCAAAATCCCAAATCGCAGATACTTTGTCGGTATTTGTGTCATCAAGAGGTATAGAATGTGAGGAAAGGGACAACGTGCTCTTGGCTCTTGAGGGCTCAAGTCAAGGAACGTGGATTTTATTGACGCATACCTTGCGCAACATGCTCTAAGCTCAGATGCAGATGGAGTAATAACTTTTGACAAGAAACATTTTGCAAGATTAGGCGTGAAAATATTTGAACCAGACGTTTTTCTAAAGTAGCATCGTTTCTGATAGTCAGAAAGCTCACTGGGGACGTCTGATATTGCTGTAGTTCCTACTAGCTGAAGGGCAATCGTTCTTGGTGTGTTTTTATTGGTTGTGTTGGCTTATTGAAATAATTCAATTCACTATAGGGGATATTATTGTAAAAGAAAAAGTTATACACAAACGACAAGTTCTACGAAAATCTCGGATCTTATACTATCTCCCGGAAAAATGGAAAAGAATGATGTGCTGATGATGAAAAAAATCGAGAAGTATTTCGGAAAAACAGATAGTGTTAACTTATAGTGATGAAAGAGTGTAAGTGTGAAAGAATGAGATTGATATTACCATTGTGCGTTTTCCAAAGATTCTTCACTACACAAAAACCTCGAATATGTCTCGCTAAATTCTTCTTATTCTTCAGTCCTCGCTTGAGTCGGAAAAAGTCTTTCAGCAATGAAAACTTGGATTCACACATGTTTTTACCAAATGATACTGCTTGGCCAAGAAAGCATTGAGTTATTCATCTTGGGGGACCTGCTTTTGTCAAGAGTTGGTTGAGGGGTGTCCCCTCTTTAAAGGATAATGCGGTTTTTGGAAAGTTTCAATACTTTTAGTTAACATTATCAAGCACAGGTACTGGGGAGTGAAGTGAAACTTGTCCCAGAAGAATATACGAGCCCGATCTGCCCAGTATGTGGCGACAAGAATCATGCAGATGGTCGGAACTATGAATGCAAGAGTTGCGGATTTAGATATCACAGGGACGGAGTAGGCGCGATAAACATTTTGCAAAGGTATCTTGGAAAAAAATTCCAAGTAGTAGCGGGATTGGCACCCGTCAGAGGAGTGAGGTTTAAACCACACCTCTGTGGCCATGGAGTTAAAAACGCTCCATGGAAGGCAGCCTAAATGAGCAGCTAAGAATCCCACCCCCTTTAGGGAATTGGGAGTGTCAAGTGAATATTGGCTCTTGATAAAAGGACGTCGAGAAGAGGTATTATGTTTCTTTGGTCTACCTTTCTTATGTTCAACAATGCCAGAAATTAGAAAGTTTTTGATCCAAGTTTGAACACTATGCTCATAAACACCTAAGAGAAAAGCAACTGTACTTTTTGGAAGGTGT
>JBKBIU010000038.1:0-10008 GCA_046294065.1 Pseudothermotoga sp. | reverse complement strand
CATGCCTGTCACAACAAAATCCTTTTTGAACTCTTTCATCTTATACTCCTTTAATGAAAAAACCTTTCTTTCGGAGCTCTTCAGTTATCAGTCTCAAATCCTTTCCCTGTTTCTTGCAACCCTCTCTCAAAGTTGTCTTCCGACCAATTGTGTTTCTTATCAATGGATTTTTTACACCTATGAATCCCATTTGGGCGAGAATTTCTATCATCTCTGGATACTGATTTGTCAGTTCGAATATGGTTTTGTCAAGATCTATCTCCTTGTTCTGCAAGTCTCTTTTCTCCCTTCAATTCTCTTATTTGACTGATATCTTGTGTCACTTCAAGTGTGCCTAGGTACTTACCATATTTATCCCTTAGTGCAAAATATCTTATGTAGATGAACTTTCCTTTAAAATTGATCCAGAAATCCACCGAGTCCTTTTCACCCTTTTTAAACCATTCAATTATTTGCATAACTTTGTCGACACTTTGTGGTGGGTGACAGTTTTGGACCTCTCTTCCTATGACACTCTTTGTCCTCAAGAAGATTCTGTCTTTTGATTTTGAAAAATACTTGACCCTGTTGTTTGTGTCGACAAAGGTGATATCCACAGGCAGAGTGTTCAATATCGATTCTAATTCATTCACTGTCATCGATCCTGTTTCGAAAACAATCTTTTCACCATCAATTCTTGGTCCTTGTGAAAGATTGGCTTCAAATTCTTCAATGACCTTGTCAAGGGTGGCTGGAAGTTTTATGAAGGCGAAACCCGTTTCTTTAGTTTCTTTCAAAATCTCTACCCACTCTTGCGCTGAAAGCATCTCAAGTGATGAAGGAAATAATATGTTTTCTTCTTTGAATATCATACCATCTACTTCCTCGATCAAGGGGTTTAAATATTCTTTCACATATTCATCAAATTCTGCTTTGTCCAGCATATTTATAGCTTCTTTCATCATTGCCCTGATATCATTATCTTTTCCCCACATGACCTTTGAAGGCCCCATGAAACCGTGTTTTTCAAGGTATGGAAAAAGCAATTGCTCCTTCACACTGTAGTGTATGTCAATTTTCCTGAGCTCATCGAGAAGTTCCCTTAGTAGCTCAATGTCCTTCTCTTGCGCGGCCTTTTTGATCTCTTCAAGTAGTTTCTTGATATGTTCATTTTCCTGTTTGAAAAGGTTCACAGGATGCATTGGATATCCGGGATTTTTAAAATTCTCAGAAAGTATGCTTTCAAAAAGTAAGGCATGGACGTTGCAAAATTGTTTGATCTCGTCTGCGGAAACACCTTCATTGATGAGTTCTTGTTCGATCTGAGCTATTTCAAAAGATGTTATAGAACCTACTTCCTTTTCAAATTTTTCTTTTGCTTGCTGGGGGCTCATGCCTGCGTGAAGTTCCTTTATTATGTTCTTTATTATTTCCTTTTTCTCTTTTTTTCCAACACCCCAGTCCATTTAAACACCTCCTAATGTAGATTATTTCACTCTAATTTTATCATGTTTTTGATATTTCTCAAAAGATCTTTCTGTGATTGTGAAAAACTTGATGAGAGTTTTATATACCTTTGAGAACAGATACTATCTCTTTCTTGCAGCTGAAAGACTCTGCCACTGGCCGTTTAAAGAAGTGTTAAAAACACAGAAAATAGATGTAAGTACTAATGATGTAGCGGCTTTGAGTGTGAGATTTAAAGATCAAGAGCGGCCGAAAAGCCGCTCTTGGTTTGATAGGTATCTTTGGCAGCCCCACGGGGAATCGAACCCCGACCTTCGGACTGAGAATCCGATGGACTAGCCATTATCCTATGGGGCCAATCATTTTTTATTATACCACACCTTCAAAGATCTTTCAAGATTAGAACCCAGTGCGCATCACACACTAAGCATAACACATAACTTCATGCCATTCAAGAGTCACTGCAACAGTTCGGCGAGTCTTTCATAGATTAAAGAAAGATATATCATAGAAACCAAAGTGTTTCCTTCCAGTTGTAGTAAATCAAATTCATTAAAAACGTTTTTCTTGCCATAATCATTTCCCAGGTAATAATACGAAATCAGTTCAAAAGTCCTCATATCAACAGAGCCGTTCCCTATATCAGGGTAATCAAGTCCCAAGGTGTCAGCATCAATTAAGATATGGCACAGTCCCATAGAAATTGCCTCTATCTTGTCTTGATAGGCTTCTGCTCTGAAAGAGCCTGCGAAGAATCTTGATTCCTTGTAAGCAATCGCAAGCATCAATTCAACTGGGATCTTTGATAAATCGACAGACTCTTTGTAAAAAGTTGAAGACGTACTTCGAAGTCTTGTCAGTGAAACGGAAGAATAACTAACTGCCACTCTTGCCAACAGATCGGCATATTCCCCCAGTTGTTCGTTGCCAATTTCACTCCCATAAAAATCTTCATACCAAATCCTGAACAAACCTTTGTTTTCCCAGTCTCTAAGTAATAGATGATAAATTCTTTCTGAAAGACCGCTCTTTATTCCAGAACTTGTGTCCTTGCGGAAGATCTCTATGGGCAACGGATCGTCAAAGTTATCTATGAAAAGACAGCCATTTGAATTATCTGCAGGCAAATTCTCCTGAATATGTTTTCTGATTCTTTCATCGTAGATTTCACCTTTTTCCATAAGTTTCATCTGTTCAAGGCTTATTTCGCCACGAAGGTAATAATAATAACTGAGAACATCGTCATCATAAGTACTCTCTTTGGCGAATGTTTTGATCTGTTCAAAACTGTACCCTGGTCCATAGTTGTACATGACCGCAATGTACCTGATATAAGGCTCATCCAGTAGATCATTTGATTGTTTTTTTACGCAACTATAAATCAAGAACAGCAATATGATCAAAGTGTAGAAGGTTTTTTTCACAAAATTCATCACCTTTGTTGATTGTACACTCTCCTCGTTATAGAATACGTTAAGGAGAAGGGAGTGTAATAATTTGAAAATCGCAGTCTTGCTGGGTGGAATCTCCCGCGAAAGGCCTATATCTTTGAAAAGTGGTGAAAATGTTCTCAAGGCACTGAGAAAACTTGGTCATGAAGCATTTCCAATCGATGTAAATGGTGATTTTCTCTCCGTTGCACCTAAACTGAGGGAATTTGATCTTGTGTTCAATGCACTGCATGGCAAGTTTGGTGAAGACGGTGTGGTTCAAGCTATCCTTGACTGGCTAGGTATAAGATACACAGGATCCAAGGTTCTTGCAAGTGCAATTTGTTTTGACAAGATCATGACATATCGCACATTGAACGGCACGGTTAGATATCCTGAGCACGTGTTGGTCAACAAACCAGTTAGAGAATCTCCCTTTGGATTCCCTTGCGTTGTGAAACCAAGGTGTGAAGGTTCAAGCATCGGCGTTCATATCTGCGATGACTCTGAACAACTTTATCAGGCTCTTTTTCAAGAACTCTTGGTGTACGAAGAAATGATATTGCAAAGATATATACCGGGTAGGGAGCTCACTGTGTCTGTATTGGAATTTAATGGAAAACCCCAGATACTGCCAATTCTTGAACTCAAACCAAAAAGAAGATTCTACGATTACATAGCCAAGTACACGCCGAACATGACCGAATTTGTCTTGCCCGCACCCTTGACAGAGCAGGAATATCATGAGGTCACTCAATCTGCATTGAAAGCCTTTGAGACCTGTGAGTGTGAGGGATTTGCAAGGGTTGATGGCATACTCAAAGACGGTGTTTTTTATGTGCTTGAACTGAACACTATACCTGGTTTGACAGATCTTAGTGATCTTCCTGCTTCTGCAAAGGCAGCAGGAATGAGCTTTGAAGAATTGATCGATGCTATAATTCGCACGGTGGTGAAATGATTGAAAACATTCATAAGAACAGATTCCTTCATCCATTGGTTGAGAATCTGTGACAGAATAGTTGGTTCTTCTGAATACAGTTTTGGAAACGTTTTCCTTTCATACAAAGATGGCTTGGTGTTGAAAGCCACAGATGGGTGCCTGACATGCTGGATGAAGATTACTGAATCAGAACCATTTTATGGTGAGATACCTGTTGGGTTAAAACTTTTGAAAGGTTTTCTAATGGGAGAAAAATCAAAGCAGATCTTACTTTCAATTTCCGGTGATCAGATGATATTGCAAGGGTATCAAGAAACTTTGAAAATAAAGACATCACAACCCAAGGAAAGAGAACACATGAAACCCTTCAAAGAGGTCGGAAGAACTAGTCTCATCAAATTCATGGATTTTCTTGACTTCTCCACCGCAGCTTTGGAAGAAGGAGATATGACATACATCGGCTCCCTCGACAGTTCGTTGATAATGATATCTCCTTCAAGAACAATCGTCAGTCTTTGCAAATTTGATGACAGTATTGATGAAGAGTTCTCATTCTCAATCCCCTACATGAGTAGCAGACACATTGTGAAAGCTTTGAAAGTCTATGAGAGAGACTCTCTACTGACTCTGGCAATCGGTGATGCGTGGTTCAGTTTGATCTGCCAAGATTTTGCTATGCAGGTCTGTGGTGAGAAGGATTCAAATCAATTGAAAGTTGAGCAATTTTTATGTCGGGCAGATTCACAGCCACTCTTTTCCACCTTTGTCAAATTTGTCTCTAAAGCTGCTTGGTTGTTACCGAAAGATGCCACTTTAAGAATCACTGGAAATGGAAAGAAGATACACTTTCACGGTTCGTATGGTATGGTGCAGTACAAAGCGGAGTTGGATATGAGTCTTCAAAAACCCTTTGAAATAGAGGTCTCTCCACATAGGTTGAGATCTGCCTTTTCGAGGATGAGCTCAAGAACTTTTGTGACAGTCTTTGATGAGTTTGTGAGAATAGAAGATCAAAAAGGGAAATACATCATCATCAAAATCAAGAAAGATCTATGACGCATTTGTATGCCTTTTTTATCTTCTGGCACAATTCAAGGCAATTTTTCTCTATATCGAACCCTTTCAGAAAGTTTTCGTAAGAAACGACAAAAGCGCTGAGAACGGAATTTAGTCTCTTTATTCTCTCGACATTTCCTTGATAGGCTGGTCCGTACTTTCTTTTGTAGATTCGTGATATTTCAGAAAGCAGAGGTGCGTAATCTTTATCAATATGTTCTGGCATAGTCAAAATGCAGACGATATACTCATCCAAAGGATAAATCACAGCAAAGTCCACCTTTTTTTGGTTCAGTCTGCAAAGTTTATCAAAATATTCTTGATCGATGCTCTGAGAGAAAGACAAATTTTGAATGCCATAGACCTTTTCCTTCAATATCTCTCTTTGCACAAAATCATCATCGCCAACAACTGCTATAACCTTATATTGAAAAGGTAGTCTTACGATACCGCTTTTGAAGAACTGTACTTCTTTGCCGAACACATTTTTGTAGACGGTATTAAGAACATCGTGTTCAATAGGCGAACTGTAGATAACAAGGTTTTTCTCAAAAGGGTCAGAAATGGAAAGACCAACGACACGCCTTCCTGCCGTGTCGATCGCCGAAAAAACGCAGAAGCTGTCTTTAGAAAAAGCTGTTGAAAGAAAGATATGTCTGTGGTACTGATCGAGTTTTTCTTTGTATCTTTCAAGTTCGCTCACAGATGCTTGGACTGGCAAGTGATCGAGAGACTCTTTGAGTTGTTGCACAACCAGAGTTGGTCCGTATCCAATCATCTTAGCACCACCACACTCAAGTGACCATAGACCTTTCTTGCCTGAGTTAAGAATTCTTCGTTATGGTACTTCGAAAGTACGAAAAGAACACGTCTTTTGACAACGGGTAGATCCGTGTACCCATCGGTAAAGATTACTATGCCCTCAGGATGGTATTTTTCCTGGAGATGATCAACGGCTGGTTGCAGATCCGTATCGCCGCCACCTATTATCTCCATGTTTCTGTACGTACCTTTGGAATACCTTATTTCCAGATTCACTGCACGATCCACTTGAACGAGTACAAAATTGGTGTCCACGTATCTTGAAAGGGCTTCGATTTCAGAAAAGAAGTCGTCAAATTCTTCTTCTATTATACTTCCACTGGTGTCGACAACGATGCCAAGTCGTGCCATGTAAGATATCTTCCATCCTGGTTGCTGATCATACCTTCTATTTGGTTTGAGCACAGTCGTGTATCTTTCACCGTACTCTGAAACGCCGGCGAAGTGCCTTATCTTGTCCTTCCAGTTCAGGAGAGGCCTCGATAGAGATAACTCAACCATTCTTTTGACACCGGATTCAAGCTCTGAGCCGTAGAGATTGAAGGCTTTCTTCATGCTGCTTTTGGTAAGTTCAAGGATCATATCGATATCTTGCGCTTGATAAATACCAGTGTGAGAATCAGAGGAATTCTCTCTCAAGCGGGCAACTATGGCGATATCGTATCTACCAAGTTCATCCATTTTCTGTAAGATCCATCTGTGGTATTCCTCTGCACTCTTGTCAGGCATCCAATCAGGAGGGAGTACGAAAAGTTTTTCGTTATCAACACCGTGACCTTCTTCGATCAGGAGATTCAAAGGAACTCCGAATGCCGAAAGCTGCGGTATGTATTGGTTGATTGCTGCATCCATAGCAAGATCCCAGATCATTCTGTCTCTGCTGTCCTTTGGCTTTATGAGAAAATGCAGATTTATCAAATGCATCAAGTGGTGCAAAATCATACCTTCTACAAAATCTGGATCTTTGTTTGAAATCCAGTCCACGTTGTAGTGAAGCATCGGTCTTGATTGCTTCGAAAAGGAAAGTTCAATCGTTCTCACTTCTTTTGAAGGCACACGTGAAATATTCAACAGAAGATAGAGATAGAAAGGTGATCTTCTACCAAGGTTCGAGATGATTTTTTCCATATCAGATTTCATCGAGGACAGATTTAACCTGATCGAAGGTTGCCAGTTGTTCAACGAGTTTGTCGAAAAACTGAGAATTCTTTTCGTCACTCGATGCCCTGTCGGTGATATACCTAATCAGAGCGTAGAAGGAATCTGTAGGGAGAATCGATGCAAGTTCACTTATGTTCTTTGCCACTCTCTTGATATTTGCTTGAAGCAACTGGGTCGTTTCATCATCCAGTTTAGAAAGATAATCTATAAGCCGAAGTGTTAAAGAATTAGCCTTATCTGTTTCATCTTTAAGTATCTCTCTAAAGCCGTGCAGCAGGATCAGTTGTGGCGTTGGAACTGATTCATTGTAACTAGATTCGACAAATGCCTTGGCAGCTTCTGGACCAAGTATTCCACAGGCCAAGGAGTAAGTGTATTTCTTTTTCTCTTCATCGGTGAGGGTTTTTAAGACGTTGCTCAACTTATACCAGCTTCTGGGACTTGGCCTGAGTTCAACTCTCAGGGACAAGGGAGATCGCGTGTATAGAAACTCAGGGAATTTCTTGATGAATTCAGTTACACTTCTATCAACATTGTTCTGCTCTGCCCATCTTTGCCACTCTTCAATGGAGGGCGATATGTCGATTATGAAGAAACGAGAGATGAAGGCAGGGTCTGTTATCAAGTCGGCTTGGTCGTACTCTTCGTCGGGTGGATTCATAGTTGCCATGATCCAAGTACCATCCGGTAAAAGATGATTGTGTATTCTTTTGTCTATCACAAGTTGCATAATTGCATTTCTTATGGATCTATGCGCACGATTTATTTCGTCCAACAGGATTATCACCTTGCCGTCTTCTGGCCACCAATCAGGTTTCAGGAAAACGGTTTGTTCATTTTGTCTTGAAGGGAGTCCTATAAGATCACCTGGTTCCATCTGCGAAAGAATGAGTATTATGAGCCTCCTGCCAGTTTGTTCGGCAATCTGTCTTGCCACGTCGGTTTTTCCAACTCCGAAATGCCCCACTAGCAATGGTACCTCGCCAGCCTCCATAATTTTCTTGCTAAGTAGTAGCGCTTCATTCACTGTCAAAAGAAGACACCTCCTGTTGAATTATATCACTCAATCCAATGGCTCCTTTTTGGTCTCATTAACTTTAAGATATTGCAAAAGTAGTAGAACCAAACCGTATCGCTTTATAATTATTTTGTGAGGTGGGTTGTTCTGAATATCTTGGAAATGACTTACGATGAATTTCTCACGGCAATCAAGGACCTTGGACTTGAAAGATATCGAGCAGATCAAGTGCTTGACTGGGTTTACAAAAAGCACATTTTCGTTTTTGAGAAGATGACAAATCTTTCAAAGGAACATAGAAATCTCCTTGCAAGAAATTTTTCTATAGATCTACCCGAAGCTTTGGACAAGAAGGTCTCTTCTTTAGACCACACAACTAAGTACCTTTATAAGCTACAGGATGGGAATACCATAGAATCTGTATTGTTATTTCATGAGGGTTACGCGACAGCCTGTATATCCACACAAGTGGGATGTCCTGTAAAATGTACTTTTTGTGCAACAGGAAAAAGTGGTTTTATTAGGAATCTATCAGTTGGAGAAATTGTTTCGCAGATCCTTGCAATTGAAAACGGCACAAATCAAACAATAAGAAATATAGTTTACATGGGTATGGGTGAGCCACTGTTGAACTATGACAACGTTCTTAAAAGCGTGAGAGTACTGATAGATGAAAAAACAAAAAATGTTGGTGTAAGACGTATAACAGTAAGCACTGTGGGTATACCTGATAAAATAGTGCGGTTATCTCAGGAAGGACTCGATTTGAATCTCGCAATATCTTTACATGCCGCAAGCAACGAAAAAAGAGATCAGATAATTCCAATGAACAGAAGATATACCATAGAAGAAGTGCTTCATGCTGCAAAGATCTATCAAGAGAATTCAGATCGTAGGGTGACCATAGAATATATTCTCATAAAAGAATTCAATGATTTTGATGAAGATGCAAGAAGACTTGCAAAACTACTCAAAGGTATGAAGGTTTTTGTCAATTTGATCCCAATAAATCCCGTCGTTTCCAACATGGAAAGGCCAACACAATGGAAGATCAACAGATTCAAGGAGATATTGCTTGAATCGGGAATAGAAGCAGAAATAAGATATGAGAAAGGAGCGGACATAGAAGCAGCATGCGGGCAACTAAGGATCAGACATCTTCAAAAGTAAGAAAAGTGATCATTTTTCTGCTTTATCTGTTCCTTGGAATGATCGTTGGTGGCATGATCTTTCTGACGTATTTTTTAATCCGCCCCCAGATAGTTGAGATTCCAAATGTAAAGGGTTTTGAAGTTGATAGAGCCGTAGATGAACTGAAGAAAGCAGGAGTCAAACCAGGTCAGATACTTGGAAGTGGCTTGGTGGACCACACTTATCCCGATGCCGGACAAAAGGTGCGAAAAAACAGGAGTGTTGTGATCTTTTTGAGAGAACCACAACAAATGATTGTTCCAGATCTTGTGGGTGCACCAAAGGAAACGGCGGTGAGAATTCTATCTGCAATGGGTTTTCAAATAAGAATTATTCAGATGCCCTTTAAAGGAACAGATGGTAGGGTGATGGGAATTCATCCCCCAGCAGGAAGTTCTTTGAGGCAGAACAGTGAGGTGACTATTTTAGTTGATTCTGGGGAACCAGGGGAGGGATTGGGTACTGAGAAATAAAGGAATAGTTGTGAAATTCATGTCCAACGCGTTGATAGTAGAAGATTCAAAGACTGGTGAAAGAATAAGATGTTTTCTGAGAGGACGTTTTAAGCTTCAGGGATTGAGGCCTATTGTGGGAGACGTTGTTGAATACAGTAAGGTGGGCGATACAGGCGTGGTTGAATCTGTTTTGAAAAGAAAAAATGAATTGTTGAAACCGAGAGTAGCTAATGTAGATCAGGTGGTATGTGTTTACACTATCAAGAAACCTGAAGTACCACTTTTAATGCTGGACAAACTACTTGTTTTAGTTGAAGAAGCAAAGTTGAATGTCCTGCTTGTACTGAATAAAATAGACTTGCTTGACAAATCGGACGAAGATAAGAAGAAGTCTTTCATCGAAACGTACACAAAAATCTATCCAGTTGTCTGTACAAGCACAAAAACTGGTGAAGGTATCGAAGAGCTAAAAGGCCATTTCAAGGA
>JBKBIU010000037.1:0-10049 GCA_046294065.1 Pseudothermotoga sp. | reverse complement strand
TACAAGCGGTGGATCATCGGCTGAACCATTTCGCATCGTCCATTCTGGAACTTTGAAAGCCTTGAGTTGGATCTTTATAGGAATGCTCTCAGAGCAGAAAGGAACTTCATTATGAGTTGACGCCATTTTGATCACTTTGATCCCACCTGAAGGTATCAAAGCGTAGTTCCAATCACTTTTTGGATATACCTCGTAATCTCCAAATTGTCCGATGGTACGTATTTTTTTCCATTCTTCCTCTATTTTCAGACTGTACACCAATGGCCCTCGCTGTAAGTAAATCGTGTGATCAGACCACGGTTTCGTCTGAAGATCAAAATTGAATTGAAGATTAACCTTGTTCTTACCCCTTGGTATCTCTAAGACAATAAAACTCTCATCAGAGACCTCTCGTCTCTCTGCGTTGAGAGCAACCAGAGTTGATTTAGACCAAGACGGTATTCTGACCATTATACGAATATCCTTCGTGGTAAAAATTGAAAAGTTGACTTCATCATCAAAGGGGTAATCAGTCTCTTCAACAATTTGGCATTGATTCCCATCTTGCCAATTGTAATTCAAGACGCATGGAGCGTAAGCCACCGTGACAAAAGTATCACTTTGAGCCATCATGAAGAGATTCTTTACCAACTTTGGCCATCCTTGATGCATGTTGGCAGTACAACAACCAAAGTTCGGTTCCAGACCGAAGATATTTGAGTCGTCGTTGTTGTTGTACCAATTTCTTTTTTGCACATTACACAGAACTTGGTTGACCTGCTGATCGTATTGATGCGCGTAGAATTTAGGTCTAATAGTTGCTGGCAACGCATTGTAGGCAACCTTCTCTAAATGGTCTGCAAACTTTGCTTCACCGAACACTCTAAAGAGATTTTCCAAACTATACATCATCTCAACAACAGCACAGAGTTCTGTTCCCTGCGTCGTCACTCTGCCATTCAGGTGTTCATCGCCGCTGAACATTCCATTGGGTTGTCCGTGGTATCTCATGAGATCATCTATAGCCTTGAGTGCAATTTCACGATAATTGTCTTCATGCTCAATTTGGTATCTCATGGCTGGTTCTTTCAGAGCCATAGCAACATTAACAACGTGTGTTGTATGATAAATGAAGAATAGTTTTTCAACTTCCTGTTTTGTGAGAGAAAGCTCTTCAGGGTTAGAGAGAACCTTTGACCATCCACTGTAGGATTTCACCTTAGCCATGAAATCTTTTGGAAGGTACTCTTCAGTTTTTTCAGGGTAAGGAAATTTTTTGAACAATTCCGACCAGTTGATGGATTGGCTGAGAATTACTTTGGCAAGGTCAATCAAAAATGGCTCTTTGACTCTATCGTAAAGCCAAAAAACAGAGATCAAGTTTTCGAAACCTCTTGCCCATGCCCAATTTTCTAAAGGTTTGCTCTGCAATCTTGGGAGTTGATATTTAAAGTAATTCAACATGAACTTGATAACTCTGTAATCTTTGGTTGGTTCGTAATAGCTCATCAAAGCTTTCAACATGATCATTCTTGGCCACCAGTCAGAATTGGTTTTCGGACCGAAGAAGCCCTCAGAGTTCTGGCTGAGTAGCACCGAATTTACCCACTTCTCAGCCTTGTTGACCAACCAATCTTCACCAAGAATATAAGCAAGAGGAACAAGTCCATCACAGTAATAGGGACCCCTTTCCCAGTCCTCACCATCGCCTCCCAGCCAAGCACTGTTTGCAGCCACACTGTGCCAGACCTCGTCCAAATGGCCCGTGAGCCCTTCCATTTGCAACTCCAACTGTTTCTTGAGCCATCCGAGAGGTTTTATTTGACCAAGGTCAATTTGCTGAAATCTTGACTTGAGAGTTATATCCAAACCACTCACCTCTCAAAATTGTCTTGTTTTTATGGAAAAGACGATATATTCACGTCTATCAATTTCGTCTATCTTAAAGATCATTTTTCCATCGCATATCCTGAAGATATCAGGTAATTTACTCATTAGCTCATAAGTGCTCGAAGCTTGAGCAAGAATTTCATAACCATCGTCTATTCGGTTAAGTGCTATTAATCTGAAAATTTCAGAATTAGCGAAAGGCACCGGATCCCTTTCAATTGCACAAAGTTCGAATGGGAGTCTGTAGGTCACTGAAACGGTCAATTCATCGCACTCGAACTCAGAAACAGCAAGCTTCGTTGTGAAGATCCCTTCTTGGGCACTGAAAGTCATCTTTGAATCACCTGCAGTGACTTCAATTTGTTCAGCCTGTTTTGGAACCCACGGAGAAAAGCAAATCTTCAACGGTTTTGTACATTTCACATGATATAACTCATTCCACAATCTGTTTGATAGTCCTTGACGTTCAAACCTCAAATCCAGTAAAGTATCTCCGATTCTCAAATTCTTGGCAATAAACCTATTAATATTCCATGGAAACTGAGGAGATAGACTCACCAAGGAGCGCGGTGCATCTGGAACAAAGCCAATCATCCCATCTATCAAAGGCTGGATTGCCATACTTTCTGACCAAGCTTGATGAGGACACACACCCGAGGGTTTATAAACTTCACCATGGTAGACTTCACTTATATAACCTTTAGCAAAATTTTTGGCATTCAGAAGGTTTGATATCAGATGGCTGAAAGCGCTAAGGGTAGCACCGACTTTGAATTCCGCAAGACTCACCCAACCAGTGAACAAAGGCCAGACTGTTCCTTCATGATAACCATTTGGGTTGTATATCCCAGAGCTCTTTCCTATTATTCTAACGCCCCAATCAGTGGAGAAATCTCCACTAGCATAGGGAATCACTTGATACTTCGATCTCTCGAAATCTATCGAATCAAGATAAACAGCAACAGCAGTCATGACAGTAAGATAGTTTAACTTTTCACCATCGTCGAGTATCCCAAGGACATAAAAACCAGTCTTTTCATTGTAAAACTTTTGCATAGCTGATTCAACTTTCGTTAGTTCTTGCTCTGCCTTCTTTGCTGTGTTATGGTCTTGTACTGTCCTTGCCATATCTATAATTCCTCTAACTGCAGAGAGCCATATGGCGTTCAGATACAGCTCGGCGTGGGAACCATATAGTTTGCCTCCCTCTATCCAACCATGTCCTTCAATTGTGTTTTCAATCAAGCCATCGAGATCTTTGTCAGTTGAAAGACAGAATTCGAAAGCCTTCAAAACGTTGGACCAGATTTTCCTCACAAACTCTATGTCATTCGTGTGTTTCCAATATCTGTAAAGTGTCAATAAAAACAGTGGTGTTGCATCAGCTGCATCATAGTGAACCACACCGCTACTCGTCAACTCGTGGAAAATCTTTCCATCAATACGTTGATATCTCACCAACAGCTCCAAATTCTTCTTTACCGTTATATGGTCACCGATACCAAGTAGTGCGAAACTGACCCATTCGCTGTCACGACCGAAGTACCAAGCATAACCAGGTCTAGCTGAGAACCACCCAGGCTTGCTATTGGCATAACCAGCCATCAAACCTTCACCCAATGTAGGAACAGCGCTAAGAAATTTCACTGTTCCCAACTTGGCATATTGGAACATTTTGTCTAAGGTTACATGATTCGTTTCTATCTGAACAGTTCTTTGTAGATATTCATTCACAAAAGAACTATATTTTCTCAACTCCTCCGTGAAGTCCAATTCCCTTGGCACCTCTTCGTTCTCTACGAAACCTCCAAGGCAAACTGACATAACTTTACGGACGCTCGTCGATAACTGTGCCTTTAAACTTTTGTCTGATATGCTCGAAACCATTTTCATCGGACGATCTAATTTGATGAAACCAAGAAACATACCATCATTCGTTCGAAGGGTTACAAGGCCTTCTTTTTCGTCGTAATTAAAGGATCTACCACAGTTGTAAGTCTCATCAAATGGCCACATGATACGCGTGTCCGACTCCAGATCGATCTTCACCATATGTTCTAAGTCATCTTTGAACTTCAGTTGAAACATTCCTACGGGTTTGTCCAAGCTCACGAAAGATGTTAACTGAAAAGATTCGTTTTCATGTACAACCCTATCTGCATAGATTTTGTGACCAAGACCCAAATTTTCTATCGCAGAACCATCTACAGAAAAGTTGAAACTTTTGAGAAATCTGAACGGATGTACCCAAAATTCGTCGAAAACACCATTTTCTCTAAGATTTGCAAGAATCCTCTTGCCACATAGATTCGTATAATCTGTTCCTGTACCTTCGTGTATCAATAAACCGGTGTCAATGAGGTCCTCTCTCAGCGGTTTTATTTTCAATGTAAACATTGTTAACCCTTGATCCAAAGATGTCTTGTTCTCACAAACTGGCCAATAATGAGTTTTTGAGTCTTTTCTTGTCACATATTCTAACATGTTTCTTACAAATTTTTTCGCTTCAGTCAAGCAATATTTTATGTTTGGACTTTTAAAATTGAGATAACCACCAATGCACAGAATCTTTTTGCCGATGTGTTCATATTCCCAAATGATTGGGTTCTCCCTCGCAACGGCTATGTATTTTTTCTCAACGGCTACGATCTTCCCTTTCGAGCCTACATAGTAGAAGACCTTCTCATTATCTTCCAGAAAGATCAAATAACTGTAAAAGCCTCCGTTAAGATCCTCAAAGAGTGGATGTTGCTTGTAAGCTTGAAAACCTCGCTTGTCCCAGGGATCATCGGACTTTACAACTTGATAACCTCTGATAACACTTGAATTCTCAATTAATTCGCTCACCATTTTGGCGGCTTGACCATAAAAAACCATTGGAATCTTACCCAACATACTCTGAACCAACTCGAAGTTAAAAGCACCATGAAACCACAACAAATCGGCTGATTCAAGGTTGTTGACAACAGTCCCTTCGTCAAACAGTACGTCTTGATCTTCACTCTTTATCAGCAGGACCTTCATCAGAGATCCACCTCTTTTTCTGATACTCAGACCAAACGTATCTGAATTTGTCGAGATTTTCTTCAGCACGACTTACCGGTATGTATTTCAAAGTTGCTATTTCAAAAGGTTTAAGCTCGATTTCTGCCTTTACTGGCTCAATTTCTTCTCCCAGCAAGTTGATCTTTCTTGCTTCCTTGCACTGGAAGTTAGGCAGAATCTGAATCTTTTGATTTTCTTCCTTAGGGTTCCAAAGTCTTAGAATTACAGAATTGTCTTCAACATATAGGGCACTCACCTGTGTATCTCCCGTAATTTTGAAAGCTTGAAGATAGTCAAAACCTTGCTCTTTGCCATCCGCAGTCTTAGCAATCATAGGTCTGTTGAACTCCTGAGCCATCCTAAGAGGATCCTTCTTTTGATCGAAGCTAAACCCATACTTTGTACTGACCTTTTTCGCAAAATTCTCTTCGTCCCATGGATCGTACAGGTAAAGCACACAGTAGAGTTTCGATCCATCACGTATGAAACCGTGGTTACCTTTGTGGAGAAAGGAAAATTTTCCTTTTTGGGTTAAAATTTGGACAAACCTAAGGCTCGCAAAATGATTCACGATTCTTTCAAAGAATTTTTCCGAGGTCATCCAGCTACCTTTTGGATAATAACGGTAATGCTCAATAGAGGGCAGCCCTTCTTCCACACCGAAAGGATAGTCATAACGTACCTTCTGCAGGTCCCCAGTTCCTTGAATTTCAACCATCAGTCCGCCATCATAACCAGGCCTGGGTTTTTCAAGTAATTCAATCTGGATTTGCATCTCTATCCAATCATTAATCTCTCCAAAGTAGATCTTCTGGTCACAGAAGTAGGGACCTACCTTTGTGCTTGTGTGTACCTCCACCAGGTCAGGCAGGATTCTTTTAAAGCTCAAAGGACTAACATTCTCAACCTTATGATTCGCACAGAGCAATCTATTGAATTCATACTCTTTGCCGTTAAATTCAGTTCTTATGATTCCATCGGGGAAAACCTCGTATTTCGCCTCTTGCCAATATACTTCTATGCATTCTTCACTCACCTTTACAGGAAGCTGCTCACGATGAGACTTGTCTATACCAGCAACACTCAACGCAGGCACTTTATCAATAGCCACGATCTCTTCAGTTTCCTCTAGTTTAACGTAACCTCTCCTTTCCCACGGTAAAGGATTGAAAACACAAAGTTCGAACTTCTTGTTGAGCATTTTTGAAAACATATTCATGTATCTCTCCATCACAGGGTCAAGGAGTTCCTGTGATGTCTTTAGATAAACCTTGCCTATATCGCCACAGAAGCCTTCACATTCGTCTATATCATGAGCTTGAGAGATCATGAGAAATCTCTGCGCTTCTTTGATCTCCCAGCTTGGATATTCTGACCATTGGGGTGACAAATTGTTCACATATGCTATCACAGCTAAAGTCTGTGCGTCCAGTAACTTGTTTTCAATCTTTCTTCTCTCTATCTGCAAAATATTCCCATTTTTTCCTATCGATAAACCATGATAAAGTTCAGACGATTTAAAGGAGATACGCTTTTGGGGCTTTCGAATGGCTATCACTTCACTCGGTTTGATGGGTTGAAATTCAAAAAGCTCCCGTAATTTGCTCATTTCTTTTTCTATCAGTTCTGCTCTACACATCCATTTTGGCGATTTCAGTAATTCTAACCATTGAATGAGTATCGGTTGCGATTCATCTTTCAGAGAAAACTCTATAGATTTTTGCAAATGTTCTGGCCACTGGTGTATACACAAACCTGTGAAAGCAAGGGCAGGTATCTCCGAGTCGTCCTTTCCCTGCCATATGAAAGTTGGCTCGTCAAACTTTGGAACATATGGGGTATGCCAAGTTTCCTGAAAGAAGAAACTATATACATCATAGCCTGCTTGTAACAGTATCTGGGGAAGCTGTGGAAAAAAATAAAATTCTTCCTCCCAAAAAAGTTTTGGCCGAACTCCGAAGAGCCTCTCACAGGTCTTAACTCCAGTGACTATCTGCTGGATGTTACTTTCTTCCCCTATGAAAAGTGGATAAGGTTGAGTGTATGTTCCTGCAGCTATTTCAATCTTTCCATCCTCAAGAGCTTTCTTGAGCTGCTTAAAAGTCTCTGGGTATTCCCAAGCTAAGTATTCGTATCCTATGGCATCGAAATTGATCGCACCCTTTAGATTGTTTTTCTCAATTAACTCAAGCATTTCTTTTGCTGAGTTCTCGAGCGTACCTGGCCCCCACATCCACTCCATGTCTATCCAATGCATGTGATTTCCAAAGGTGTAAAAGACCTTTTTCATAGGATTCCCCTCACTTTGGCATGAATGTTAATATCAGTTCGTCAACTTTATCTATTTCTATCTGGAAAAGGTCTTTCTCTACCTCCAGCACTGGTAGGTCTGGTCTTACAATCAATGAATAAATAGACGGGCAAAGTACGTGAACAATGGAGTCTGAAAGATTAATGAATCTTAAGCTTGGATAATCCTGCTTGACCAATTCCACTTGTACCGATTTCCAGGAGCAAGACCCAAAGCTCAGATTCTTATATTCAAGACTGTATTCAATACCGTTAAGTATGTAATCGATTTTTTTGCTATCTTGAAGAACAAATTCGAAAACTAGACTATCTTCGGCATCGAAATGTTCCTCGTCGGTCACAACAACACCAAAGGTTGGTTTTTTCAGCTCAAAGACAACTTTAACCGGTTCTTCGGATAAGTTTTTAAATAAGTATGAACATCTGTTGCCTTGTCTCTGAAAATCGATCCGCACTTTAGTTTCTCCTAATTCCAACCCGTCGATATGATATTCGTTCCAGTTCACCGGTACTTTCGGGCTAAATCTCAAAGTCCGCTTCTGTGCGTCCGTTTCTAAACCAAAGAGTCCTTCAAAAATTGCCCACAAAATTGGTCCAACAGAAAATAATTGATGTGGGACAGCTGTCGTTACTGGAACGAATATATCACCCGAGAAAAGCTCGGACAGATGAGTTGAACCTTCTTCTATGAAAGCCTTGACGGCACTCTTAATTATCTGCCATCCAAGTTGATCGTAACCGGTTTTGTAACAACTCTGGGCGACGAATCCATTTATGAAAGGCCAGACACTTCCCAAGTTGTAGTTGATTGGGTCATAGTGCTCGCATGTCTCTATAGATCGTGAACCCCACCTTGTCATGACGGTACTGTTGCACAATTTTCTTACGAAAGCCTTTGATCTATCAGAATCGAGGGTTGAGAAAGAAATTGCAAAGGACGGCCATGGTGTCAAGTAATGGAAAAGTTTCCCGTCGCCACTTATTGACAAATAATAGGCTTTTCTTTCTTCATCCCAAAACATTTCTTCAATAGATTGCCTAACCTTTTGAACTCTTTCATCAAGTCTTTCACAGATCTCGCCTTCTCCTATGTTGGCATAAACTCTTTTCAGTTTTTCAAGTGCAGCAAGATAGATAGCATTTGTGTACAACTCGTACTTTGGTCTTCGAAATTCACTAATTTCCAGCGCTCCAAGTCCCGCCTTGAGATTCACTATTAGACCGGTATCGTCGCACATCGTGTCGTAAAAGTTGCAAGCCTTCAATATCTTTTCTTTCATGAGTATGAGGAAATCTGTATCACCGGTGCGAGTGATGTAATGTGCACAAGCCAATAAAAACCACGCAGTTGTATCAGCATGAAGAAAGGCAAATCCTTTGTAATTACTGAACCAGTCTATCAATCCGTGAGATTGAGAAATCTCATGAGGTATTCGGCCTTCAGAACTTTGATAGGAAGCGTAAAATTCAAGGCTTTTTTTCACCGTTTCCTTATCTCCATAATCACACATAGCCAGAGAGTTTATAGAAGCATCTCCCGCAAAAAACCATGCAAACCCAGGCCTTGTAGACTTACCAGATGGTCCGATCCCTGCAACGAGAGCCTCCCCCAACTTTGAATTCTTAACCAAACCTTTCAACAAAGACAGTTTACCCCAAGTGAAGAACTCGTTCAGCTCTTGGTCTGGTGTCTTTAGCTTCGTAGTTTGCTCAAGATAAGTACGATAGTACTTTCTCGCCTCTTCCATCTCTTCTTGAACCTTTTCTTCTACACCAAGAAGATCTTGACAAGCTTTCTTACCCATGACGCCGCCGATAATGCTCACAACAAATTCTTTCTCTCCTGCTTTGACTGGAACCTTAAAACTGTACAAAGTTTCAGCGAAGGCATGATCACCCTCTTTTGAGAACTTCTCAGCATCGGGTGTACGAATCAAAGATGAAAATGAATCAGTTGGTTCTGATATCACAAAACCTTTTATTTGATCTGACCAATAGCAATATTGACCACCTATCGCGCCAGGCCACATTAAATTGAGCTCGGGTTTAAAGTGAAAAATTAGTTCCAAGTCAACTGAGGAAACAATTTTATATAAGAGAAAACACCCCGGAAAATCAATTGGGGAAAAGATAGTCTCATCCATACTAAACAGAGGATGTCCATATCGAACAGTTGTTGATGCAGGTTCAGTGACAACACCGCTGGCGAATGTTTCTAAATCAACCATTTCGAGTGTTTTTGACAGCCAAGCACTCGTTTTGTAGTTACTCAATAACTTCAGGGGCCAACTCCAAAATTCCAAACCCCGGCCAAACCATCCCATGGCACAAGATCTTTTTCCAACACTCTCTATATAAAGTCTTGGCCTAACTCTTACCGCTCTCTCCACACTCTCTCACTCCTTGATTTTCAACATAGTTTTTTACATCTTCGATATCCAAGTCTATGATTCTCTCATAAACTTCCAACGCACTTTTCAGATCCCTCCTCACTATGCTTTCGCACAGTTCTTTGTGATAGGGTAAACCGCGATCCCCAAAATCTTTCAAACCAAGAGGTGAACGCCAAAGTATACCAAGCAGTGAAAAGAGATTCTCAAAGACCATTTGGAGGATCTTGTTGTTGGCTATCTCAAAGATCTTCCTGTGAAATTTCTCATCTACTTCGCCTAGCTTTTCGTGGCTCTCGATGGATTTTTCTAAATCCAAAAAAGCCGCTTTCAATTCATTCAGCTGTTCTTCGCTTGCATTTTGAATTGCAAGCTTTATAGCCCCTTTTTCTAAGCACCTTCGAACTTCGAGCAACTCCAAAATGTCCTTTGGCT
>JBKBIU010000302.1:0-1986 GCA_046294065.1 Pseudothermotoga sp. | reverse complement strand
AGTCAACGTGAACGCAGCACCCCAGACCACAGATGGGTACAAAGTGATCAAGGAAGTTGGCATTGGTACCTTTCAGATATTTCAGGAAACTTACCATCTGCCTAGTTATAAGAGGTTACATGTCCACGGTCCAAAATCTTCATATGTTTACAGGTTGTTTGGATTGGATAGAGCTATGATTGGTGGAATCGACGATGTTGGCATCGGGGCTTTGTTTGGATTGTACGACTGGAAATTTGAAGTGATGGGGCTCATGTATCACGTAAAGCATCTGGAAGAAAGGTTTGGTGTGGGACCACACACTATTTCTTTCCCAAGGATAGAGCCGGCATTCAATACGCCGCTTTCAAACAAACCACCCTATCCTGTGAACGATTATGATTTCAAAAGATTGATAGCCATCATAAGACTGTCGGTACCATACACTGGCTTGATTCTGACAGCAAGAGAGAAACCAGAAATCAGGCGTGAGACTCTCGAACTTGGTGTCTCCCAAATAGATGCCGGTTCGAGCGTTGGTGTGGGTTCGTATTCAAAGGATGATCAAGAAGTTATTAAGAGAAGTCAGTTCGTTCTTGGTGATACTAGATCGCTCGATGATGTTGTAAGGGAGCTGGCACAGAATGGCTACATACCTTCCTTCTGTACAGCTTGTTATAGAGCTGGGAGGACCGGTCAGCATTTCATGGAGTTTGCCATACCTGGTTTTGTAAAGGAGTTTTGTACACCAAACGCTTTATTGACCTTGAAAGAATACCTAACAGACTATGCCACTTTGGAAACAAAGAGAATAGGTGAGTCGCTTATAGAGAAAGAACTTTCAAAGATGTCAGAACAGAGGAGAGAGAGAATAAAGAAGCTCCTTGATGAGATTGAAGCAGGTGTCAGGGATGTTAGAGTGTAGAGAGTTGATCCAGAAAATGGCACAGGATTTTAAATGTAAGGTGTGGGTATGCGAAAAAGTCGGGAAGAGGATTTCATTTATTCAAGGATTGAAGGCTGGAAAGGAAAGTTTTGAACCACCAAAGGTAGTTTTCGAGGATGAAAAATTTGTAGTTTTTGCACAGGTTGAAAACGAATGTCCACAGTTGGTGGAGGCAGCTCGGAAGGTGATAGACTGTGTACGAAATTCTACAAAAGATCATAAAACATCCTGAAAAAGTCCAAGTTGATGAAATTGCACTGATCCTCTCAAGGGAAGAGATAAGCGTAAAACTCTTTGCCTTGGCCGATGAAATCAGACAAAGGTATCTTGGAAAGGCCGTTTATATTCGTGGAATTATTGAGTTTTCAAATTACTGTAAGAATAGTTGCTTGTACTGTGGCATTAGGGCACAAAACAAAGATATCTCAAGATACAGAATGTCAGTAGAACAAATCATCGAACGTGCACGATTGATATCTCAAATGGGCATTAAGACTGTCGTTCTTCAATCGGGCGAAGATATGTACTACAGCGACAAAATAATAGCTGAAATTATCGAAAAAATAAAGGAATTCAAAGTCGCAATCACTCTGAGTATTGGCGAAAGAGACTTCAACGAGTATAAACTTTGGAAGGAGGCTGGAGCAGACAGATATCTGATGCGTCATGAGACTGCAGACCAAGAGTTATATAGCAAACTGCATCCAAAGGATTCATTCAGAACGAGGGTAGAACACTTGAAGAAACTCAGAGAACTGGGTTACGAAGTTGGTGTAGGATCGATGGTTGGATTACCAGGTCAGGATGATCTTTCTTTAGCAAAGGATATATTGTTTGTACGTGATTTCGACGCAGATATGGTGGGAATAGGACCCTTTATACCACACCCTTCAACGCCACTGAGGGATGCCAAACCCGGAACTTTGACAAAAACATTGAAAATGATAGCTCTCACAAGACTGTTTCTGCCTGATACAAACATTCCGGCAACGACAGCCCTTGGCACGATTCACCCGCTGGGGAGGCAATTGGCTCTCAAATGTGGTGCAAATGTCATAATA
>JBKBIU010000301.1:0-1986 GCA_046294065.1 Pseudothermotoga sp. | reverse complement strand
CTAGCGTTATTGAGCGGCAAAATGCCGAAAGACGTGATTGAAGAAGCAAAGGATCAACTTGTGAAATCTCTTGTGGAGCTTTGTGATTATGCTAAATCAAAAGGCAGAGAGTATGGACGCACAGTTTGGGTAAATTTGGAAATCTTTGATTGGGCAGTCGACAAAAAGGCACTCGTTGGACCAGCACCTGTTGCCTTTGAGATCGCGTCCAGAGTTAGAAACCACTACGAAAACTTTGGCCTCACCGTTGATCTGTCTCATCAGCCATTACTTTTTGAAGATTCCTTCTACACTGTTAGCCTACTTTCGCCCTTTGTAACACATGTTCATGTAGGTAACGCAATTCTCCAAAGAGACCATCCCTTCTACGGAGACCTTCATCCAAGGTTTGGCATAAATGGTGGGGTGAACGATGTTGAAGAGCTGACTTATTTCTTAAGGGCACTTTGGAAAAATAATTATTTTGAAAAAAGGGTGGCAACACAAAAGCCTGTGATATCTTTTGAAATCAAGCCATTACCAGATGAGGACCCAGACCTTGTGATTGCGAATGCAAAAAGAACATTCCTTGCGGCATACTCAAAATTTCTAAAGGAGGTTCAATGAATGATAAGACCGAGGGTATTTGTCACGAGCAAGATACCGGAAGAAGGACTGAAGATATTGTATGACAACTTCCATGTTGAAGTCAGCGATTACGATGGGCTCATACCAAAAAAGATGCTTCTTGAAAAAGTGAAAGGTATCGACGCTCTTCTGTGTCTTTTGGCAGATGTGATAGACAAAGAAGTTATGGAAGCAGCGGGCCCAAGACTGAAAATTATTGCCAATTATGCTGTTGGGTACAATAACATCGATGTTGAAGAGGCTACCAAGAGAGGAATAATGGTGACTAACACGCCCGGTGTTCTTACAGAGACTACCGCTGACTTGACTTGGGCTTTGATGATGGCAGTTGCAAGAAGGATTGTTGAAGGCGACAAATTTGTCAGAACAGGAAAATTTCGTGGATGGGAGCCTATGCTACTTTTAGGTACAGACCTTTATGGGGCAACGCTTGGAGTCGTTGGTTTTGGCAGAATAGGTCAAGCCGTTGCAAGACGAGCGATAGGTTTTAAAATGAAGGTTCTTTATTACAGCCGATCGAGAGTCTCTGACGAGGTTGAAAAAGAACTCAATGCAACTTATGTCGATTTAGATACGCTTTTAAAGGAATCAGACTTCATTACCCTACATCTTCCACTCACAAAGCAAACTCATCACTTGATCGGGGAAGATCAGTTTAAACTCATGAAAAAGGGAGCTTATCTGATAAACACTGCACGTGGTCCCATTGTGGATGAAAAAGCCCTTGTGAAAGCACTGAAAGAAAAATGGATCAGAGGAGCTGCATTAGATGTATTTGAGAACGAACCACAGATTGAGCCCGAGCTTCTTGAATTAGAAAATGTCGTTCTTGCACCACATATCGGCTCAGCATCTCACACTACAAGGATAAGGATGTCTATCATGGCAGCCGAAAATATTGTAAAAGCTTTGAAAGGTGAGATACCACCAAATTTGGTTAACACAGAGATCTTAAAGAACAAGTGAGGCAGAAGCCTCACTTGTTTTTGACGATCAAATGGCAATAAAATAGATTCTGTGCACAAAGGCGTTATCGTACTTGTACTCAAGAATATCTTTTAATTCATAATTTGGCGGCAGCAACAGATCGATCTTTACCTCTGTTTCTTCTAAATTCACAACGTGTATTTTTAAAAGATTCTCTTGTGCGTAAGAAGTAACTACGATAAACCCATTGGAGTTTATTTTCCAGTTTTGATAACCCTCGACCACCTTGATGAGCTCATCACGATCAAATGGATGTGTGAATGTGTAGCAGTAGTTCAGATAGTTGAAGAACAAGAAACCATCTTTTTGAAGTCTCTCTCTCCAACGGGAGTCATTGAAATAAGTAGCAAAGTTCAACAATGCAAGATCTTG
>JBKBIU010000036.1:0-10250 GCA_046294065.1 Pseudothermotoga sp. | reverse complement strand
CGGCAAATCTCATAAGAAAACATCTCCAACAGTGCAGAAACGATCAAGAAAGACTTTACTATCTTGTTCAGCTCTACAAAACAGAGAAAACTGGCGGGAAACCTCACCAGGCTGCTCAAATCGGTTGGGAATCTCTAAACTTGATGAAAAAGCTTTCTTCAATACCTGCCATCGGTCTGGAGTTTCTGTATATCTTCTCTATTGACTTGATGAATGCTGGCTTGGATGATATTGCAATACAGCTTGCTCAGAGTGCTATTGATGCCGTTCCCGAGTATCCCGATCCATATTTGGCGATGATCAATATATATCTGAGAAGAAAAGATTGGACAAAGGTTGTGGAATATTACGAAAAGTTCAGAGACGTGGTCGAAAACGCTTTGAAAAAGACAGAGAAATTTAGCTGGACAATCATGTCCTTCAAAGATATCCCGACGGCAGAGATTGCTGGGATGATTGGCTACATTGAACTTGAAAGGTACGAAAGATTTAACGAGCTTGCACAAGAAAGATTTTCCAAAGACGACGACATTCCGGTGAATTTGATTCAAAATTTGATCAACAAGATTGCTGAGAAGCACGTTGAAAGATGTTTACCAGCTTTGAGATATCTGACGAGTTTTGTCAGAAGAAAAGAGATAAAGGTGAATATGCAGCCTGTATACGAAAGAATCGTTGAAAAAGGTCTTGCTGTAGAACTTTCGGATATCGTTGTAAAGGATGTCACTCCACTCAGCTTTGCCCTTCTTAAGAGAATGGAGACCAAACAAGATCTTCTTTTGACGTTCTTAAGCTCAGAGAATGTTAAAAATGTAGTTAAAGAAAATGGTGTTGGCGGGTTACTCTTTCTCTATTCACTTTTAGAAGACTCTCAGAAAAAAGGATTCCTAGAAAACTTCACAGAAGATGAAGACAGCACAGTTCGTGGCGTTGCAAAGGCGATTTTAGCCGATCATTTATTGAAGGAATCAAAGTTTTTGGATGCAATAAGATCGTATAGAGATGCCATACAACTGGTACCTGAACTTTCACAGTTTATAAGACCCATAGTAGAAGATCTCAAAACTAGGTTGGATCCAACGATAGATGGAGTTTATGAGGAGCTATATCATTTCTATTCAAAGCAGAAAGAATTTCTGATTGATTTCAAAAAATACTTAGGGAATGATGTAAACAAACTATACCTACTTTCTGACAACGACATGGCTTTGTACGTGTCTGCTGTTCATATGCAAGATGAAAAAAAGGCTATCGAACTGCTCGAAAGGATAAGGGAACCTCATAAATTCCCCATGTACTATTACCGCCTTGCAAAGTTTTATTCAAAGGTAGATAAAAAGAAATCATTGTCTTATCACATAAAAGCCTTGGAAGAAAATGAGAAACTTGCTGATATATCAGCTGGTACCTTTGGTTATACTGGTCTCTATCCAAATATCATACCAAACTGGTTCAGTGATGATGACGAAATCCTTTGGACCGGTAATATATCAGAGAAATTTACTACTTTTGGAGTTATTCATCCCGTTAGAGCCTGGTTCAGAGCAAGAAATGGATTGATATATGCAAAGCCTTATCCAGCCAACGAATCGATAAAAGCTTACGAGGATTTTGAGAAGCAATATTACCAAAATATTCCTTTCAGAGTAAAGCCCGATGAACTTTACAAAGTCCTTCTGAATCTTGACTGGCATGATGTAAGAACGGATGCACATTTTGAGAATTTCCACGATGTCTTTTCAGAGCTTGGTATCCACTTAAAGGAAAGATCAGAAAATGTACTCTTAATACAGGGGGTGGAACAAACATCAGAATTGAAAACACTTCTTTCAGATGCTAGACAAATCGTTATGTTTTATCATGTACCGAACATGTCAAAACAAGATGACATCGTCTGGTATTACCCAGGTTTTCGAATTTTGAGAACGACTAAGAAGGTAAAGGAAGAACTTGCAGAGATTGGTTTTAAGACTGTGCATGTCGAGCCTTTTATGAACGGGCTGAGAGCCATCTTCGCAAAACGTGAGAGATGACTTTTATCTCTCCACGTACTTTTGCATAACTATGAATCCGATATCATCTAACTGCTTAACTTTCGTAAAACCAAAGCTTTCATATAGTTTGATCGCTTTATTATTTGAAAATGAACTCCTAGTTCGAGTGTTTGGGCTCCCGAACTGCATTCATCCTGTATCAGATGTAGTATTTGCTTGCCAAGCCCTCTGCCTTGAAATTGTTCTTTGATTATCAGAGCATGTATATGAAGTACATCGTCTCGTTTTTCAATCCAGAAGAAGCCAGCGATCTGCCTTTGAAGATACATCACGTAGACCTTCCCTATTGTCCTGAAGGACTCTTTGAATTGCTCCATAGAAAGATTCTATTTCCTAGCTGCCGTTTGTAAATAATGTGAGGAATACTTGAGCATCATTTCAAATAGTTCATCGTATTGAATTTCTTTAGATTGTCTGTATACCATCATCCCCGAAGATTTCAATAAATCCCCAAAAGACAGTGAGATGCCCTGTTGCCATATTTTGTCAAGGCCATTGTGGATCTTGTGGTGTTTTCATCTTAACACAAGATATATTTTTTTCGGAATTTAACAGGTATGGACAATGGAGATTTTTTGGTATATAATATAGTTGAACAATTGTTCAACTATAAAGGTGATGCTATGAACAAATATCTTTGCTCAACAGATGAAGTTCACAAGGATCGAGTAAGGTTAGTTACTGAGAATTTTCAAGACAATCAGACAATAAATGATATGTCAACACTATTCTCAGCCCTTTCAGACCCCACGAGACTCAAGATATTGCTTGCACTGGAAAAGACAGAATTGTGTGGATGCGACCTTTGCGCAATCACGGGAACGACAAAATCTGCCGTGTCTCATCAAATGAGAATTTTGAAACTGACAAAACTGGTCAAAAGTCGAAGACAGGGAAAACAGATTTTCTTTAGCTTGTCTGATCAACATGTGGTAGAACTTCTCAAAGCGGCTCTTGAACATGTCAAGGAGGAACAAAGATGAAAAAACGTTACTATCTTGAGAATCTGCACTGCCCTGACTGTGCAACAAAAATTGAAAGAACCCTTTCAAAGGTGAATAACGTGAAAAAAGTGAAACTGAACTTCTCCTTGGGTGTCCTCGATGTTGAATCTGATGGTGATGTTGATGTGGAAGGAATTGTCAGTTCCATAGAAAAAGATATCAGACTAGTCGAGCATGATGGGAGGAAATACTCTGAACTTTTTCCAATAATCCTGGCTTTCACTTTGTTTGTTCTTTCCTTCGTCTTTAATTTCTGGTACCTTTTTATTCTGTCATATCTGTTGATCGGTTACGATGTTTTGATAAGGGCATTTAAGAATTTAAGGAAAGGCTTTGTGCTTGATGAGAATTTCTTGATGAGTATAGCTACAATTGGGGCTATCTTTTTGAAACAGTATGAAGAGGCTGCCACAGTGATGCTCTTGTACAAATTTGGAGAGTTCTTACAAGAAATGGCTGTTAATCGTTCACGAAGGTCTGTGAGGTCACTCATCGAGGCGATGCCAAAGAAAGCCTGGCTTGTACAAGGTTCTCAGCTTCAACAAGTCGATCCTAAAGACCTTGAAATAGGGCAAGTGATTTTGGTAAAACCTGGTGAAAAAGTTCCAGTGGATGGTGTAATCGTAGAGGGTAGCGGTTATCTGGATACCTCACCCATAACGGGTGAATCTACACCAAGATACGTAACTGAGTCAGAAAACGTTCCTGCTGGCGTTATAGTAAAAGAAACACCCATGAAGGTGAAAGTACTGAAAAGGTATGAAGACTCATCGATGACAAATATTCTCAAGCTAGTGGAAAGTGCATCAGAGAGAAAAGCCAAAACAGAAAGATTCATCACAACCTTTGCAAGATATTACACACCTGTTGTTGTATCTTTCTCGGCACTGATAGCTTTTGTGATACCTTTATTAACAAGACAAAGCTTAGGTCAGTGGATCAATCGTGGACTGATTCTACTTGTCATTTCATGTCCATGTGCGTTGGTATTGGCTGTACCTTTAGCTTACTTTGCAGCAATAGGAAAATTATCCAAAAAGGGCATTCTTGTGAAAGGTGCAACCTTTTTGGATGTGCTTGCCAATGTCAAGAACGTTGTTTTTGACAAAACTGGTACTCTGACACATGGAGATTTCGAAATATCAAAGATAAACGGTGTGAATGGTTTTTCACAAGATGAAATACTAATGTACTCTGCCCATGCTGAAGCCAATTCCAATCATCCAGTTGCTGTATCGATCACCAAAGCCTACAGACAGATCGATCACTCCATCGTCAAGGATTTTCATGAGGTGAATGGCTTAGGTGTCAAATGCTCTGTGCATGGAAAAACGGTTCATGTTGGAAACGACAAATTTTTGCACTTTGAAAAGATCCCACACCCGCACACTGTATGCGATTTGGACAAAAACTCTGCTGTACACGTTGCTATTGACAAAGAATACGCAGGTAACATTCACCTGAATGAAAGACTTAAAAGAACTTCTGTAGATGCTGTAAGACTTCTTCAGAAAAAAAACATAGATGTTTACATACTTACAGGTGACAACAGCGAAAAGACATCGATCATCTCGGAGAAACTACATGGAGTCAATTACTATGCCCAATTACTTGCGCAAGATAAGCTCAGAATACTTGAAGAAAAGATAATGAAAACTGGGAAAACCGCATTCGTTGGAGATGGTATAAATGATACACCAGCACTCGCAAGAGCAGATGTTGGTATCGCCATGAATGGGTTCGGCAACGATGCTGTTCTTGAGATAGCAGATGTTGTTGTCATGAGTGGGGAACCTATAAAAGTAGTTGAATCGATAGAGATTGCAAAATTGACAAAGAAAATCGTTTTAGAAAACATAATCTTTGCAATCGCAACGAAATTGTTCTTCATAACCCTTGCAGTAACTGGTAGGGCAACTATGTGGCAAGGTGTTTTTGCAGACACTGGCGTAGCTCTTTTGTGTACAGTCAACTCCATGAGAATACTCTTTTCAAGAAAAAAGGTGGGCTAACACCCACCTTTAGATTCTCCATATTTCGTAAGGTGATTTGAGGTATCTGTAGAACTTATCACAACTACCATTTTTCACGATCTCTCTAAAAATGAACATAGACGGCCTTGGAGTTAGTTGTTTTGTCTCATAATCCGTTTCTGCAAGCCCAAAGCGCATGTGATATCCTCTTGCCCATTCATAGTTATCAACTATAGACCAGTGTAGATAACCAATTACCTTTACCTCCTCCTGAATTGCCCTTTCTGTGGCATAAAGGTGTCCTACCAGATAGTATGGTCTGAGCCAATCTCTAGAATCGGCGATCCCATTTTCGCTCACAATTATTGGTAACCTATATCTGTTGTAGATCAACCTAAGAACCTTCAACAAACCTTCTGGATATATCTCCCATCCAAAGTCACTAACTGGTCTACAGTCTTTCGAAATACCACCTGGTACGCAGTTGTGTCCATAACCATCAACGATAGTCCATTCCAGTGAGAGCAAACCAAAATCAACCGGTTTAATTCGGTCTATCACTGTCCTTGTGTAATAATTCAGCCCAATAAAATCGACCTTATTTTTCAAATCCTGACGTTCTTGGAAGAACACTTTACCACTTGTGATGACATCCAAGAAAAGATAATTCATCAGATAGTTGGCATTTTCTTCGATCGCCTTGTCTTGGTTCACCGATTCGTATACCGAGGCTGAATAGATTATTCCGACAGGTTTCTTACTGAGCGATTTAATACTATCATACGCTCTCGCATGTGCCTGTGCTTGATTCAAAAGGCTCTTTATGTACATTTCTGGGCTGAAATAAGATGGTGGAAAGCCAAATCTGCTCATGATATATCCCATTTGACTCACAACATTCGGTTCGTTCATCGTGGAATACATGTCGACAAGATCGTCAAATTTCCAGGCAATGTAGGCAGCAAATTTGGCAAATTCTATAACGGTCTGATCGTTCACCCAACCTGTTTTTTCTGTCTGTAAGCCTTTATGGACAGATACTGGATCGTGGATCCAAAGTGGGAGTGTGAAGTGAGAAAGATTGAGTATGACTTTCAATCCGCGATCTTTCATGTCTTTGAAGATCTGTCTGTAGTGCTCAACGGCCTCTTTGTTTGCAAACTTGTCGAGTTTTTGAAGATGTTCCTGGTTTATTTGTACTTTTGTTATACCGTCTTGAACCTCAACGATAACTTGAACGTCAAGGGTGGGATTTGGAAAGATCCTGGACCATTCAACGTTCGTCCTAAGAGCATTCATTCCAAAATCTACAGCAAGTTGATGCAAAAGAGGATAGTTGTTCCAGTATCCAACACCATATTCTGGTAGATGTCCACTCACGGCACCCGTTATGAGATTTTCAGGTTCTCTGACCCATACAAACCAATCTGTGTTCGGATCCACGTCATCTCTTGCATATCCCATTTCCACTTGAAACCCTGCCATCGATGCACCAAAAAGAAAGTTCTCCCCAAACATCGAACTACCCCCTCTCCTGTCCAAGGGCAATCATCTTCTGCTCAAGTGACTGCACATCCTTTGCAAAATAGAAGGTCAGCAGGAACAGGAAAACTGAACAACCAAGCCAGAAATACGCCGATACCTTCATGGCAGCTCCAAGAGAGCCCAAGAGGACCGAAAGTGAGCCACCAATCCATCTTCCAACACCAGTCCCAAGCGAATCAGTCAGGTTGAAGATGGAAAAGATCCTTCCCCGATCTTGAGGTTCGTTGACATTCAAGAGCATGAACTTTACATTCGCTCCTGTTAGACTGTCCATCAACGCGGCGAACAAACCAAGCACCCCAAGGATAATGAGGCCTGTTGATCCAACAGCCGAATAATCTATTGTGAGAACTGTGAGCCATACTCCAAGCGCTGTAGTGACGGCACAGAAGATTGGTACAGATGGTTTAGATATTCTGTATAACTTTGAGCCAATCCAACCACCAAAGACTGTGCCAAGAATATTACCTATACCAAAAACCAAGAAAATGAATGTGGCCGTTTCGATAGACAAATTTCTCTCTCTTCTAAAGTATTCCACCAGAAAATAAGGTATAGCACCCCAAGGAACTGTACCAAGTATACCTTGAAAGAACAGGAAGAGATTGGTCTTAACTGTTATCAGCTTAGCATAATCTTGTATCTTTGGTAGCTTTGGATATGCATATCCAGCTTGTACCAGTTCGCCGATCCCTTTTTCAAAGGCACCCCTTTTTGGTTCCTTCAATACAAACATTGCAATCAATGCAAGTAATATATTGGGAAGGGAAACTAATATGAAAGGAATCCTCCAACCAAATGTGGGACCTACGAACCCTCCAACGATCATACCTAAAATGCCACCTATAGACATTGCAGATGCCAAGATGGCTACAACCTTTCCCCTATTTACTTCGTCAAACATATCACCAACCAATGAATAAACAATTGGAAAACTGGCACCTACACCAATTCCAGTCAGTACACGCCAGAAAAAGAGTTGACCAAAGGATGTAGAAAAGGCTGTCATAAAACAAGGAATTTCACCAACAAGGATAGAGTAAATCAACAAATTCTTTCGATTGTACTTGTCAGACAAATAACCCCATATTAGGCTTATCAGCGCACCTAAAACAGTGAAGACAGCTCCCACTAGACCTATGTGTGCATCGGTTACATGAAACTCTTCTTCGATCATGCCAATGGTCGGAGACATCACCATCTGATCTGCATTCAAAAGCACCATCAAGATTACCAAGAAGAAAACTGACATCACAGTTTTCACAGCACCACCTCCCCACAAAAAATATTTTTACCTCAACAGTAATGCAAATATAATGATACCGGTACCCAGCAACTTGAAGATACCAATTGGCTCTGAGAGAAGCCAGAAGGCTAAAAAACTCGCAACAGCTGGTTTAAGGTAAAAAACAAGGCTTGTTCGAGACGGTCCAAGTTTTTCCATCGCTTTGAAATAGGTAACGTATGCAAGTCCAGTTACACAAACACCGGCGTAGATTAGAATGAACCATTGCCAGATACCTATATGAGGCACATTCAGATTCCTAGTTGAAACGAGCAGCACACCATATATCATCCCCGATGCAAAGATTGAGACTGCCGTGGCGTTCAGTGAACCATATTTTAATGTGAAGTCCCTCATAAGTACCACGTAAAGAGCAAAGGTTATCGCGGCAGCTATACCACATAGCAAGCCCGCAACACTATCACCCTCTATTCTTCCATAGGAAAGGATCAGGACTCCCATTAATCCTAAACCAACACTGACAAATCTTTTTGCACTAAGTTTTTCCTTACCCAGTAATAACGAAAAAACCGTCACGAATAAGGGATTAGTAGCAACGAGTGTTGCCGCCGTTGATGCGTTTGACAACTTAACAGAAAGTTGCAAAAGTGACATCGACAATAGGCCATTGATGGAACCAATCAAAGAAATTAGAGTTAAATCTTTCAATGGTATCCCCTTACGGATGAAAATCAACAAAAAAAGACCTCCAACAAAAAATCTGAAGAAGGTCACAAAGAAAGGATCAACTTGATTCATCATGGGTTTGGTGAGAACCTCCATGGAAGACCAAAACAACAGTGTAGACAGCAAATAAAAATAGATCAAAATTATCACTCCTTCTTTGAATCTTTCAGTAACTCAATGAATGTGCGTACAATCAAAGGATCAAATTGAGTGCCAGAGTTTGCTCTGAGTTCCTCGATTGCTTCTTCATTCGTTAGCATCCTTCTGTAAGGTCTTTCACTGGTCATAGCGTCATATGCATCCACCACCGCAATGATTCTTGATTCGATTGGTATCTGCTCACCCCTCAAGCCGTCTGGATAACCAGCTCCATCGAATCGCTCGTGATGATGACGCACTATCTTAGCTATATCATCCAATCCTGCCATTCTCAGTAGATCGGCAGCTACAACTGGATGAGTCTTCACTACTTCAAATTCTTCCGGCGACAACTTTGAACTTTTGTTCAATATTTCTCTTGGTACGGCGATCTTTCCAATATCGTGAATGAGACTTGCCCAGTAAACCCTCGCGACTGCTTCATCGTCCAAAAACAAACGTTTTGCAATTCCCATGGCGTAATCGCTGGATCGATTTGAATGTGAAGCCGTATAGGGTTCATGGTAGTTTAAAATGGTAATCAAAACATCATTAATTCTTTTGACAAACTGCCTTTCATTGGCCTCGAAGGTTCTTAGCTTGAGAAAGACTCTTGCTATATTCAAGAGGCTTTTTACCAAATTGATGATATCACTTGTAAGCTTTTGTTCTGAATGGTTGAAAAGAGTCAAACTCGAGTTGTTGGCTGATTCAATGCTGATAGTTTCATAGACCTTTTCATCAAAAGTATAAGGTAGATCATGACCACCAATTGTCAAGATTATTCTGGCGCCATCTTTCGTCTGAAAGTATCCCAGATTCATGTATGAAAAGGCTACCGAACAGGTAGGAACCACAGACCTCACCATGTCAATAAAGTTCCAGCAGAATTCTTCATCTTTTGTGAAAGTAGCAATTCTGTCCAAAAGATCCATAGATTTGGTGAATCTGTGGATCGCTTTTTCCAGTTGAGTTAGTGTTCTATTTAGTTCCTCATTCATGGCTTCCAATTCTTGACTCTGTGCTGTAATTTCTTCATTTGCCGAAAGCAATTCTTCCTTCTTCTTATGGAGTTCTTGTAAAGTTTTGTTCAACTCACTGGTGCGAGCTGTCACCATTTTCCTCAAAGAGGTCGTCCACAAGACAAACAATCCTATCACAATAACCGTTGAGGTCAAAATCGTTTTGACCCAATCAGGAAGCACGCTCTTCTCTACATATGTACCAAGATAACGACTAAGTAATTGGTTATAGCCTTCTTGGTCAGACTTAATCTGATACAGATAACTGTCTATAGCTTGTATAAGTAGCTGATTTTTCTCTGAACCCTTTGGAAGTCCAAATCTTAGTTCTACAGGTGAGAAGAATATCCCACTGACATTTAATGAATAGCGCGATGCGTTCTTTTGAGCAAAGATTCGACTGACAACGCAGGCGTCTGCTAAGTCATTCTTAACAGCTTTGAAAGCTTCTTCGTAATCTCGAACGTACAAATACCTGATATTCAGTTTGAAATCTTCCGCTTGTTTTCTGAAATAATCTCCATAAACACCGCTTTCGACTA
>JBKBIU010000035.1:0-10285 GCA_046294065.1 Pseudothermotoga sp. | reverse complement strand
TCACTGCGTGAAGGCGAATGGAAGGTAGCATTCGTTCAACCAAGTCGCAGACCAGCCGACGGAAGATACGGCGAGAACCCCAATCGTCTTCAAAGATATTTTCAATACCAAGTCATCATAAAACCATCACCGGCAGATTCTCAGAAGCTTTATCTTGACTCGTTGCGAGCACTGAGTATAGATCTGAGTGAACACGATGTTAGGTTCATCGAGGATAACTGGGAATCTCCTACACTTGGGGCGTGGGGGGTTGGTTGGGAAGTCTGGCTCGATGGCATGGAAATTACACAGTTTACCTATTTTCAACAGATCGGTGGTATACCTTTGAAATCGATTCCACTTGAAATAACTTATGGTATTGAGAGAATAGCAATGTATCTCCAAGGGAAAAGCAACATCTTTGACGTGATGTGGAATGAAAAAATCTCTTACGATAAGATCTATTTAGAGAACGAAAAACAATTTTCTAAGTACAACTTCGAATTATCAAACCCCCAGAGCCTCTTTCAGCTGTATGACATCTATTCTTCGGAGTTTGAAAGCCAAATCAAAAGCGGGAATTATCTTGTGGCATACGATTATATGATAAAGTGTTCACATACCTTCAACCTGCTTGATGCAAGAAATGCCATAAGTGTGGCTCAAAGACAACAGTACATCAGGTCAATAAGATCCATGGCAAAACGCTGTGCAGAAGCCTTTTTGGGAGGTCGTCAAAATGACAAATAATGCACTTTTTGAAATAGGTGTTGAAGAATTACCCGCCAGTGAAATGGACCAGATAAAACAGCAACTGAAAGATCTATCGCAGAACTCACTACAAGAAGCCAAGATCGATTATGAAAACTTGCTTTGTTTTGTCACAAACCGAAGGATCAGCATATGGATACAGAATCTTTCTGAAAAACAGCAAGACATGACTATTGTTAAGAAAGGTCCGTCTCAACATGTTGCTTTTTGCGATGGTAAACCAACAAAAGCTTTGATAGGCTTTTTGACAGCCAATCAAGCCTCTGAAGATGATATATTCGTTCAGGAAGGCTATGTCTACCTCAAAAAGAAAGTTGAGGGAAAGAAGTCACGAGAGGTCCTACCAGAGATTTTCAAAAAGGTAGTTTCTTCATTAAAATTTACCAAACCGATGAAGTGGGCAGATGGAAAATATGAATTCATAAGACCTGTGAAGTGGATTCTGTGCATTTACAACAGTGAGATTCTCCCATTGGAACTGTTCGGTGTAGAATCATCAAATATAACCTATTCACATCCATATATAGGAAGAAAAATAGAGATCAAAAGACCCCAGGATTACATAGATGTCCTCAGGGAAAACTTCGTGGTAGTCGATGAAAAAGAGAGGATAGAGAAAATAGAAAAGCAACTTGACGAACTTGAGAAACAAAAAATGTTCAAATGTGAAAAGGAGAAAGAAATGATTGAGAAAATTTCAAAGATAGCAGAATGGCCAGTTGCGATAGTTGGCAATTTCAAACAGGAATATCTCAACTTACCCCCTGAACTCATAATTGTAACTATAAAGCATCATCTAAGCGCCTTCACAACATTCAAAGACGGCAAAATGACAACTTCTTTCATCGCTTTTGTGGACAGGCCCGAAGGAGATTTTTCCAAAATCATCCAAGGATATCAAAATGTTGTCAATGCACGGCTTGAGGATGCCCATTATTATTTCCAAATAGACAAAAGATACAAACTTGAAGATTTCAACAGTAAACTACAGGAAATGGTTTTTCAAAAGGAACTTGGCACCCTCTTTGACAAAGTAAAGCGAATCGAAAAAATTTCTCTATACATTGCTGAGAAAGTCGGTCTGAAAAACTTGATAGAGAAGGTTCAACGAGCAGCAACCCTATCCAAAGCCGACATTGCTTCCCATGTTGTTTATGAATTCCCAGAACTCCAGGGAATCATGGGAAGGATCTATGCAATCTTGAGTCAAGAAGACAGCGAGGTTGCCTATGCCATAGAAGAACAGTATGCAGAGCAATTGCAAACGAAAATCGGTACTATCATTGGTATTTCTGACAGGATCGACACAATCGTTGGGAATTTGGCAGTTGGCAACGTTCCAAGTGGCTCAAAAGATCCTTTTGGTTTAAGAAGCAAAGTCGATACAATTTTTCGTGCCATCGTCTTTCAAAGATGGGATATAGATCTTGAAGATCTAATAAATATGGTACTAAAGCTTTTGAATATGCAGTGCGGCAGTCAAACTATTGAAGATTTCATGACTGCAAGATACTACGCCTTTTTGATCAACGAAGGATTCACATACGACATCTCCAGAGCCGTTAACCACCTATGGAGAAAACCACTTCGAGGATTTCTTTCTGCCAAGGCAATATCAAAGGTGGCAAATACCGAAGATTTCAACAAATTATGCATTGGTTTTGAAAGGGTTCATAATATTACAAAAAATTACACAGACACAGCCTTCGATGGTGCCCTCTTTGAAAAAGAAGCCGAAAGATCCCTGCTGAACCAATTCATTCACGCAAAATCCGTTGTTTTAGAGAGTCTAAAGGAACTTGATTATGAAAGAGCAGTGAATTCACTGATTTCGTTAAAACCCTTCATAGATGATTATTTCGATGAAGTCTTTGTAATGTCCGATCGCGAAGACATAAGAAGGAACAGACTTGGTTTTTTGAAAAACATCGATAAGCTTTTCATGGAAATAGGTGATTTGACTCAGTTAGTCAAAAGAGAATAAGGGCGCAGGGCGCCCTTTTTATTGATTAGAAGATGACCAGTAGTTGGATGGTTCTCTTGTAATAATTATGTCGTGTGGATGACTCTCGCGAACACCAGCTTGAGTTACCCGGATAAAGACTGCCTTATTTCTGAGTTCTTTTAAATCTTTCGCGCCAACATAACCCATTCCTGCCTTCAAACCTCCAACGAGTTGAAGAACCACGTCTTTAACAGTACCCTTATAAGGTACCATTCCTTCAACCCCTTCTGGAACAAATTTGAAATTCTCATTTTGAAAGTATCTATCGGCACTACCTTTTTTCATTGCTGCTTCACTGCCCATTCCTCTATAAGCCTTGTACTTTCTTCCCTGATATAGGATGGCATCCCCTGGTGCCTCCTCTGTTCCTGCAAAAATGCTTCCTATCATTACTGAGTCTGCACCGGCGGCGAGTGCCTTGACGATATCCCCAGAATACCTTACACCACCGTCAGCGATCAAAGTGATCCCACGAACTGCGCAAATCTTCGCACATTCCATGACAGCTGTCAGTTGTGGCACGCCGATACCTGCGACCACACGAGTGGTGCATATGGAACCCGGACCTATTCCTACCTTCACACAATCAGCACCAGCTTCGATCAGCGCCAAAGCACCCTCCTGTGTCGCAACATTTCCCGCTACGACAGGAAGATCTGGAAAATCCGTTCTTATCTTCTGAACTGTTTCGAGAACCCTTTTGGAATGACCATGTGCCGTATCAACCACAACAAAATCTACTTGAGCATCCTTGAGGGCTTGTACTCTCTGTAAAGTATCATCGGCAGTACCAACTGCGGCACCAACTATCAACCTTCCCTTTGAATCACGAGCTGCCAAGGGATGTTCAACAACACTCATGATGTCTTTTATCGTTATCAAACCCACCAAACGCTTTTGGGAGTCTACCAAAGGGAGTTTTTCGATTTTGTGTGCATGCAAGATCTGCTTAGCTTCATCGAGACTGATCGATGGTTCTGCCACTATGAGTTTTGACATTGGTGTCATTAAATGTCTAACGGGTCTAGCATAGTTCTTTTCGAACCTAATGTCCCTATTGGTAACCAAACCAAGTAAATGACCATCGTCATCGACAACGGGTAAGCCACCTATGCGATAAGTTGACATGAGCCTTAGTGCCTTTTCTATACTATCATCGGCGTGAATGGTGACTGGATCATAAATCACACCATTCTCAGTTCTTTTTACGATCGAGACTTGATGTGCTTGTTCCTCAATGGACATATTCTTGTGAATAACCCCAACTCCCCCTTCACGGGCAAGTGCCTTTGCAAGTTCTGCTTCGGTGACTGTGTCCATAGCTGCGCTGATGAGTGGTATATTGAGCCAGATATCTCTCACTAACCTTGTTTTTACATCTGTTTGGGATGGCAGGATTTCACTGTACTGGGGCACCAAAAGAACATCATCAAAGGTGAGTCCTTCCTGTAGATTCAAAATTACACCTCCTATACATTTTGCATTTTTCGATGTATTATGTTTTTCAGAAATTATACCACTGGGGTGGTTAACTTATGCCAGCACTTTTCATAAAGATCTTCGGTCATGTGCAAGGCGTCGGGTTTAGATATTTTACCTACAAAGTTGCCAGAAAGATGGGTGTCAAGGGTTACGTCAGGAACGCCGAGGATGGTTCCGTAGAGATTCACGCAGAAGGAAACGAGAATGTTCTGAGAGAATTTGTCAATCAAGTGAGTCGTGGACCAATTTCAGCTGTTGTTACAAACGTTGAATGCAAGCAAGTGAATGAAGAAGATTTCCAAGAGTTTCAGATTACTGATTGAAAAGGAGGCGAAAAATGCTCATATCCTTCGAAGGGATCGATGGCAGTGGTAAGGGAACACAGGCAAAACTCTTTATAAAGTACCTCGAAGAAAAGAATATCCCGTGTATTTATGTGCGAGAACCAGGAGTTACAAGAGTGGGCGAAGCAATTAGAGAATTGCTTTTAGAAAGAAAGAACATATCAATTTCTCCAAGAGCAGAGCTCTTGTTATTCTTGGCAAGTAGAGCTCAACTTGTATCTGAAGTGATATCACCAGCTCTTTTAGAAAGAAAGATTGTCGTGGCAGATCGTTTCATAGATTCAAGTGTTGCTTATCAAGGTGTGGGAAGGAATATAGGAGTCCGAGAGGTCGAAAAGCTTAATGATTTTGCAACTGGTGGTTTGAAGCCCGATCTAACATTTTATATCGACATCACAGTGGAGACTTCAATCAAAAGAAAGAAGAACTTTGATAGAATTGAGTCTGAAGGATATGAATTTCTCAAGATGGTGAGAAATGCCTATCTTGATTTAGCAAGAAAGTATACCGACAGAATAGTAATAATAGACGGAGAAAGAGCAATCGGGGAAATCCACAAAGAGATCATCGAAATTTTCGAAAAACGAGGTGGAAAGCACAAATGATGACAGTTCTAAGATTGGTGACGACCGATCTAAAACGTATCTTCAAGAATCGCTTGTCAATCCTTACAATCATCATGATACCACTACTTGTGATACTGCTTACCACCATCTTATTCAACAGTTACAGTTTATTTCGCGCTCGAATTGGCATAGTCAATCAGGATACAGATCCCCTTTCACGATTTACGGTAGGAATAATCATGTCTCTTTTCAAAGGAGGAACTATATCATATGCCGGCAGTGATTACGAAAACAGGCTCTTGAACGGTGAATACAATGCCATCGTGGTTATACCCAAGGACTTCTCAAAGGATTTGTATGCTGCAAAACAGACGATTATCAATTTCATACCAAGTCCAGTAGATCTTCAGGTGTCATCGATTATGTACCAGCTTTTCAGGTCAATGTTTGAAGATCTTCAAGGAAGTCCTTTCTTTGACCCGCAGGTGATTAGGTACTTGTTTGCTTCGCCTGGATATCCTGCGCCAAAATTGATAATGAGCGAAAAAGAAGAACTGCTTAGCTTCAAATCTTTATTGACGCCTATCGCCATCTTTCTATCGGCTGCCTTTGTGGTAATCGCACTATCCTGTGGTTCAATAGTTGTCGAGAGAGAAAACGGTCTAATAGACATCTACCTTTCAAGCAACTTGAATCAAGTATCTTACACCTCTTCAAAGATTCTTTCTTACACAACTTTGGGTATTATGGAATCCTCTATTGCGTTGGTTTTGTTCATAGTACTAAAGGTCCCCCTTCCCGTTGGTTTACTTATCTCACTGATTATCTTGAACTCCTTCTTTCATGCCTGTACAGGTGTTTTGTTATCTTATTTGGCTCCGAACACACAGACAGCAAATCTTTTTGGCTTAACTATGGTGGTCATTTCTTTCTTTCTAAGCGGAATGATAGTACCCATAAGTTCCATGCCTCGAGCCATTCAAATCGTTGCGAAATATTTCCCATTATTCTCGGCAAATTACATCTTGAGAAAAACTCAGATTTATGGTTCCATGGGAGTGGGTGAATTAATCGTCATGACTTCGATTTCAATGATAATCTTTTTTTCAGCCGTGATCACAGGAACTTTTTACTTCAAAAGAAGGTGATTCATTCTGTTCAAAGTACTAATCGTCTCAGACACACATGGTTCTGTGGCAAGTTGGAAAAAAATAGAGAAATTGTTCGAACCAGTTGATGAAATCTTACACCTTGGAGATGTCCTCTACCATGGTCCGAGAAATCCGTTGCCAGATGGCTACAATCCAGCAGAGCTTGCCAATCTTTTAAAGACAAAGACAAATATATCTTATGTAAGGGGAAATTGCGATGCCGACGTAGATCTACTGGTTTTAGGAAAGGAAGATATGCCAAAGATAATGTGTATGACCATTGAAGATATTAAAATGATTTTGATTCATGGTGAGAACATCAAAGATGACGAGATTATACAACTAATTGAAAGATACGATGCCAACCTCTTAGCATATGGACATACTCACATCCCAAGACTTGAAATAGTAAAATCCAAGATCATCCTCAATCCAGGAAGCCCGAGTCTTCCAAAGATGAATTTTCCACCAACATGCGCCTTGCTAGAGTTTTCGCAAAATCTGAGAATATCGATCTATACAACCCAGGGACAACTATATGGAGAGATCTTTTTATGATAGATTTGTCAGCACTGATCGATGGACTGAACCCAAGGATCAAGATCGTTAAGAGTGAAGGTGTCATGCTACCACCAGACATCGACTACGCTGATTCAGCATCAATTATGGAAGAAGATGTGGTAAAAAATGTTGAACCCTGTCAAACAATGATCTTCGTAGATAGTAGAAGAAGAACATTTGGATCCATAAGTGTCTTTGGTTACGTAATGCTTCTGAGTCAAATAGTTACAGGCGCTGTTAGCTTTAAAGAGGGAAAATGTACAACACTCTTTTCACCCGATCGCGGACCAGAATCGAGGTTGGTTCTTGCGATACCGAGAGCACTGGCAGAAATGATCAAGCTGCAGGAAAAAAGAGTGAAAATTGGTAGACTGCTCTGTGATGTTGCAGTTGGTAACGATGCAAAATCTGCATTAGATTCTTACATGCAGCAACTCGAACGCGATGAAGTATGTAAACACATCGACAACTTCCTGACAATAAAGGATGGCAGCATTGACTTTGCAACGCCTTCCTTCAAGGTTTCACGAGGTCCTGTTGGATTGGTCAAAAATGTGCAAAAAGCTTTTGTAAACTTAGAAGTCTTCAAAACCTATGGTTCCATGAAAAAAGCACAAAGATCCAAGTGTATCGTCACAAGACTCGATGGAAACGAAACCCTCCTGAGAGTGATGTCTTACCTCAAACTGGTCAGTATTCCTGGTCTGAAGGGTCTTGTACGCATAGAAACAGTTGTCGAAGAAGATAGATTTGAGCAGACAAAGTACGAAATTTTCGAAACCTTCAATCAGCTTGCTTCAACCCTACCTTCATTAGTGGATGATCACTCGCTCATCCCGCGAACACCGGAAGATACGCTGCCTGTAATTTTCTTAGAACGTTATCTGGATCGATATTTCTACAATCAATCTTATATACATTGCAGCCTTGTCGAAGACTTACGAGGAAAGGAAGTGATATTTTGAAAGGTTTCTCCACAAGATCAATTCATATAGGCGAAATTCACCAACTTGATTCAATAACTACTCCCATCTTCCAAACTGCCAATTTTCTAATGAATTCATCCAAGTACAAAGTCGACAGTCGTGATAACTACATCTATTCAAGAATCTCAAATCCAACTGTGAGAGCTGTAGAACAAAAACTGGCAAACTTGTGTGGAGCCAAGGAAGGTGTCTTGTTCTCATCTGGTATGGGTGCGATTACGTGCTCACTCTTGTCAGTTCTTTCAGAGAATGACAGAGCAATTTTTCTTACGGAACTCTACGGTGGTACACACAGTTTGATCGAAAAAGTTCTACCAACATTAGGCATTCAATGTGACTTTTTTTCAGTAGATGAGATATCAAAACTTTCATTGAACGGGGCAAAGGTAGTTTATGTCGAGTCACTAACTAATCCTTTGTTGAAACTCACAGATGTGCAGCATCTAGCAAGGATCGCTCACGAAAATGGAGCCTTACTTTTTGTAGACAATACTTTCCTGTCCCCATACAATTTCAGATCACTGGAGTTTGGTGCAGATTTGGAGATACACAGCGTTACCAAGTATATCAATGGCCATTCAGATGTCATCTTAGGGTTCGTAACGAGTAAAGACGAAAACCTAATCAACAAGATCTGGCAAAAGATGTACACCTTGGGTTTCAATCCCAATCCCTCTGAGGCTTACTTAGTTGCACGGTCCGTAAAAACTCTCGCTTTGAGGATGGAAAAACACAATCACAATGCAAAACAGGTCGCACAGTTTCTGTCAAACCACGATAAAGTAGTCGGTGTCAGGTACCCAAGTCTTTACAAACAAATCCCCAGGTGTTATGAGGGCTGTCCGGGCTTTGGTGCAGTTGTTTACTGCGATTTTCTCACGCAGGAGAATGCTTTGCGATTCGTTGAAAATCTTAAGATATTCAAGCAAGCAACTTCACTCGCCGGAGTGGAGTCTTTAGTAACTATTCCATCTTTGACCTCACATGCTTCTTTGAACGACGAACAACTCAAAAAGGCACAAATTTCAAAAGGTGGGGTAAGAATTTCTGTAGGTATAGAGGATTTGGACGACTTGATAGAAGATCTAAAGCAAGCATTATACAAGATTTAAGGCGCCCCGAAGGCGCCATTTTTTATTCTGCTCCAACCTGCATCCTGACGAATCTGGTGACCCTGATATTTTCTCTTATCTTGCCTATCAATTCATCAATGACCTGCTTGACTGTCTTTGTATCATCAAATATGTATTTCTGATCATACAAACAAACTTCTTCATAAAATTTCTCGAGCTTTCCTTGAACGATCTTTTCAAGAACAGCTTGCGGCTTGTTTGAATCCTTCAACTGAGCCAAGTAAATTTCTTTTTCTTTCTCAAGAACTTCTGCAGGAATGTCCTCTCTTGTTACATAAACAGGATTCATTGCAGCAACATGTTTGGCAAGATTATAGGCAAGTTCCTTGAACTCTGGCATCCTTGCAACAAAATCTGTTTCGCAACCCAGTTCAAGCAAAACACCTATTTTATCGTTGAAGTGAATATAAGAAGTCACTACTCCTTCTTTAGTTACTCTGCCAGCCTTTTTCTGTGCGACAGCTGCACCGCGTTTTCTGAGTATCTCAACTGCTTTTTCAAAATCTCCCTGGGCTTCATTCAAAGCCGTCTTACACTCCATGACTCCTGCACCGGTCATGTCCCTGAGCTTTTTAACCATTTCAGCACTTATCTGCATAGGAAAACCTCCTTTTGGATTTGACAGATTAGCCGAGCCATATTATATCACAGCATCCGACTTTAATTTTCTTAAAGCTTCAGCTACGTTCGGTGGAACCCACAAACTCACATCTCCACCCATTGCTGCAACCTCCCTAACCAAACTGGAGGACAGAAAAGAAAACTTCTCATCCGTCATGAGAAAAACTGTTTCAAGTTCATCACACAAATGCTTGTTTGCTATTGCCATCTCAAGTTCATACTGAAAATCTGTAACAGCCCTCAATCCCCTGATCAAAACTTTGATTTGTTGTCTCTTCAGATAATCTACCAAAAGTCCTTCGTGGTAATCCACATGGACATTTCTTTTATCACTGACCAGTTGGGATATCATCTTCATTCTCTCTTGAGCCGTAAAAATGGGTTTCTTACGTGGATTAACCATTACTACAACCCATAACTCATCAAAGATTTTGAGCGCTCGTTCGATTATGTCCAAATGTCCGTAGGTTATGGGATCAAAGGACCCTGGGTATACCGCCTTCACACTAATCACCACCGCAATGAACTTGGAAAATCTTGCCGTCATCGATCCTGAAGGCCGTTAATTTTCCACCATAGACACAACCTGTATCTATTCCTATTTTGTCCTTCGAAATGAACACATCATGAAAGGGTGTGTGTCCAAAGACCACTTTGAAGCCCGCCAGCGGGTTTTCACTGTAGAT
>JBKBIU010000034.1:0-10304 GCA_046294065.1 Pseudothermotoga sp. | reverse complement strand
TTTTCCCAGCAATCATCGTAGTTAACTTCGACTGCACCTGAGTTGTAACTCTTTGATATCTTGAAGATATGTCTTATTTTACTGTCAAGTTTAGAAAATTCTTCAACGGTTATTTCATACAGTCTATCAATTCCTGCTTTATATTTATCTGCTTTCTGCCTCAATGCCTTTAAAGCCGCGATGGCACCAGCGAGTGATTCTTTACCTGGATCGAAGGTTACATAAGCTGCTTTACCGTAGGAAGACCAAGTTCCACTTCTCTCACCGTGTGTTCCCATAGCCCTCCTTATAGGGACCATCACATCTTCGCGACCGATTATCAACCCGCAGGTAGGTGCTCCTGCTGCTTTGTCCATGCTGTATGTCATAACCCACGCACCAGTCTTCCTTGGGTCTGTGCCTATGAATGGTACACCCCAGGCATTGTCAACTATGTAAGGTACGTTATAATAATTGGCAAGTTCACCTATCTTTTTCTGAAGTATAGGAGTTCCATCTTTGTCTTTCTCACCATAACCGTATCCAACTGTGTCATAACCGAGTGATGAAAAACCAGCCAAAGTCTCTGCGTATCTCTCAGCGTATTCTTTCAATCTGTCAGCCGTACCTTGTGCATCGACACCACTGAGCAAAATAACCGGATGGTACTTGATCCCATGTACTGGGTATCTTCCCCCAACCATTGGAACGATGACTACATCGACATTTTCAAGCCTCTTCCCATAAAAACCTAGCTCACCTGCCGTACAGCCTCTGTCAGCAAAAATGTCTTTGTAGTGAGCTGGTACAGGCCTCCCATAGCCACCATGGTGATGGAGGTGTCTTTCGTAGGGTATGATGTATCTACTTCTGTACTTTTCACCTCTTCCTGTGAATGGGGGCGAGACAAGGACATCGAAACTCAGCCAGAGCGCTGCCTCGCAAGTGCTCACAAGTAAAGCATCATAATCATCTCCGTAATAATCTTTGACAATGTCTCTGATTTCATCGGCGAAGACTTTGTTCGGTATGACTTCTCTTGCAACCTTACTAATTGCTTCATCAACTTCTTTTGTAATCAATCCATGGCAACCAGATATGGCACCGGTCAAGCCGAATTTTCCACGCCATTCCTGTGGTATACCAATTTCATCTGCAGCCTTCCTGGCTTCTTCAAAGATCTTCGGCATAGATTGTTTCAAGTGCCTGTAAAGATGGTACTTGTTCTTAAACATTCAAAATCCCTCCCTTTCAGTCTCGCGTAAAATAGATGAGATCATTGATATTTAGATTCATTTCTTCTCCCGTCGTGAGTTGATCTGTGATGATCACAATATTTTGATGATTAGGCATATGAGTTTCATCAAAACCTGCTAAGGTACCAATACATTTTCCACTTGAGAGCTTCACTTTGTCTCTGAAAACAATCACACCAGGATTTATGATCTCTACGAAAGCAAGATATGCTATTTTGTTCACATTTTTTCCAGGTGCTGCACTCTGTTCATCTGTGAGAATCAGTTCATGAATTTCACCGCTCTTCAATGCTCTTGACCAAGGGGTTATCAGAGAAAGATTTCTGTTATCCATCTTTCCACGAAGTACAGCAACAACTCTCCCGACAACGGTGGTTTTCTTGGCGTATGGGTCATTTTTGACCATTCCAGATACATAGGGATCTATCATCTTTGTTCACCCCTTGAACGCTATGACTTCGATCTCAACCTGTGCGCCCTTTGGCAATGCCGATACCTGTACAAAGGATCTCGCTGGCTTGTTCTCTTGAAAATATTGGCTGTAAATTTCATTGATTATGGCAAAATTAGATAAGTCTGTCACAAAAACAGTTGCTTTCACCACATTCTTTAGGTCGCAGCCACTTGCCTTGAGAATTGCTCTAATGTTTTCGAAAACTCTTGTCACTTGTTTTTTAATATCACCATTCACAAGTTCACCTGTTGTGGGATCGAGTGGAATCTGTCCAGAAACATAAACAAATCCGTTCACCTCAATCCCTTGAGAATATGGTCCTATAGCTCTTGGTGCTTGATCCGTGCTAATCGTCTTCACAGATATTCCTCCTCTACACAATTTTGGCATTTGTATTATTCCTTGCTTCACGAAGATATGCATAAACAGTGAATTTGGAGTTTCCCATTTCTTTTGCAAGCATGTCAACGGCACCTTTGAGTAGGAAAAAGCCTTTTTCATCGAGTTTTTTTAGAACAGTCAGTTTCTCTTCCTTTGTTGCGTATCTCAACGGTTTCCCCGTTAAAGACTTGATCTCTTGAATAGCCTCGCTCAGGAGTTCTTCGACCCTACTTGCGAATTTCTCATGGTTTGCACCGGCTAGGTCTTCCAGTTTCTGAAAAGACAAATGTTGATCGACGACCTGTTTGATCATAGAAACTTTGGTTGTATCAAAGTTGATACACAGAAATCCTATTATTTTTTCGTTCTCATCTCTTATAAAAATCGTTGTTGAACGGAGTATCCTTCCATCCGAAGTCGTGGTCATGTAATTTGGCACTACATCAACATCTTTGAATTTCTCAGATCTAAGTATGTATAATCCAAGATCTGTAAGAGGTGCACCAATCTTTCTGCCTGTAACATGGCCATTTTCAATTGCAATGACAGAGTGTTCAGGGTCTGTTATGTCGTGAAGGACGATTTCATAGTCAGGACCTAACATGCAGGCAAGTCCTTTGGTGACAGGTATAAATGCCTTTAAAATAGGATGGATCCTCTTCATAATTTCATCCCTCCTCTATCATACAAAAATTTGTATTCTAATACAATAGTTTTTTGAGAGAGATACAAGAATTTGTATTGAGAAATTCAAAGAATACGGGTCTATTTTTTGCCCTAAGGGACCTTTTCTGTGAATTTCATCAGAAAATCACCAATTTTGGTACAAAGTTAACAACAACTGTTCGCCACTCAAATTTTACTCTTATGAGATAATAAAATTGAAGAGGTGATGTTGGTGAGAGAAGAACTGTACAAGTTCAAATACAGATCTTTATGTGAAAAGCTTAAACCAATCCTTGAGAAAAAGGCTTATGAGGTTTACACAGTTGAGAATGCTCAACAAGCAAAGGAATTGGTTGAAAGATTGATACCACACGGGGCTGTAGTGAGTTCGGGGGGTTCGCTCACCTTGAGTGATTCCAAGATACTGGATCTTTTAAGAAGTGGTAAATACAAATTCTTAGATCGATACAGTTCATCTGACAGAAGAAAGACAGAGCTTGAAGCTTTTGATTGTGATTATTATCTTTGCAGCGCCAATGCAGTCACAATGAATGGTGAACTTGTTTTTATGGATGGCTTTGGCAACAGAGTGGCTGCAGTAACATATGGACCCAGAAACGTTATCTTGATTGTGAGTGCAAATAAGATCGTAAAAGATCTTGAAGCAGCAAGAGAAAGAATAAGATACATAACACCGATGAATGCAAGAAGACTCTCTCTTTCAACACCATGTGCAACTACAGGTATATGCCACGATTGTGATTCACCACAAAGAATATGCAGACATTTTCATGTCGTGTATGATTCACGTAATCTACCAGGTAGGATAAAGATCATCTTTGTACTTGAAGAGCTTGGATTGTGAGGGGAAAAGCATGGAAGAAAGATGGCTGAAATTGTATGAAAGACTTGTAAATACGGACACAGGATTTGATATCGATTTTCATACAAAACTTGAAAGAACTTCTTTCATAGCTGACAAACTTAAAGAGCTTGGCTTTGGAGTCTTCCAGGAACAAGCGGCACATGTAGCAATTCATGGTGAAAAGCCATACATCACTTTGATAGGTCATCTCGATACTGTTTTCAAAGAGGGAGAAGCAGCGAAAAGACCATTTCAAACGAGAGATGGCATAGCCTATGGACCTGGTGCAGCAGATATGAAAGGCGGAATAATAACCTTACTTGCAACGGTTGAACTTGCAATTAAAGAAGGTGTTAGAAACATCTGTGTCATACTGAACGTCGATGAGGAACTTGGTTCGAAAACAAGCCGACAGACTTTTGAGAAATATGCCCCTGAGAGTCTGTGCTGTCTTTCTTTCGAACCTGGTGGTGTCAATGGCGAGATTGTGACAAGCAGAAAAGGTATAGCATCGATGAACCTTGTAGTTCATGGAAAAAAGGGCCATGCTTCGAGACTACAAGAAGGCGCAAATGCTTTGGTTGAAGCCTGTCGAAAGATAGATAAAATATACTCTTTAAACGGCGTTTTTAACGACCTAACATTGAATCCAACGATAATGAATGCAGGAGAAAAGTCTAATATAACACCCGATCTTTGTAACGTCTATTTTGACGTGAGATTTTCATCAAAAAAGGATCTTGAAGATTGCAGGGAAAAGATCCAACAGATCTGTTCCGTCAATTCCATAAACGGAACAAGCTGTGAGTTTTCCCTAGAAGAAAGAAGACCGGCGATGGAATTTCATCTCCAGATGAAGATAGCTTTGCAAAAGGCTTTTGAAAAGCTTGGTGAGAGTTTTGAGTATCAACATTCTAGCGGAGGAGCAGATAGTGCATTTTTCTATGAATTTGGTGTCCCAGCTGTTGATGGCTTGGGCATAACAGGTGGAAGGTTTCATTCGGAGGAAGAGTATGCTATTTTGAATAGCTTTGATTCAAGGGTTGTACTATCTTTAGAAATCATAAGATACTTTAATCAAAAGAGGTGATCAGATGAAATTCGTAGATACAACTTTGAGAGATGGTCATCAATCACTCATAGCCACAAGAATGTCCACAAAGGATATGTTACCAGCTCTGGAAGCTATGGACAAAGTAGGTTTTTATTCGATGGAAATGTGGGGTGGAGCTACCTTCGATGTGGCTGTGAGATTTTTGAATGAGGACCCCTGGGAAAGACTGAGAAAGATCAGGGAAAAAATCAAAAGCACAAAGCTTCAGATGCTTCTTCGAGGGCAAAACCTCGTAGGTTATAGACATTATGCAGATGATACCGTCAGATTGTTCGTAAGGAAGATGGTGGAAAACGGCATCGATATAATAAGAATCTTTGATGCTTTGAATGATGAGAGAAATCTTATAGTTGCCATCGACGAAGCTAAGAAGACGAAAGCACATGTTCAGGGTGCCATTTCCTATACGGTGAGTCCTGTACACACTTTGGAATACTATCTTGAATACGCAAAAAAATTGGTTACTCTCGGTGTTGATTCCATATGTATAAAAGATATGGCAGGACTGTTAACACCAAAAGAAACGTACGACCTTGTCAGTTCTTTGAAAAAACAATTTTCTTTACCAGTAGACGTACATTCTCACTGTACTTGTGGCCTTGCAATTGCAAGTTATCAAGCAGCAATCGATGCCGGTGCAGATATTTTGGACACTGCTTTATCCCCGTTTGCTCTTGGTACTTCCCAACCTCCTTTTGAACCATTTTACTATTCTTTGAGTAAACAAGGGATGGCACCACCTCCAGACTGGGAAACACTGAATTTCCTGATAGAACACTTTACAAAGGTGAGGGAAAAATATTCCTCCTTTGACGTAAAGATGACAACTATCGATCCTAAGATACTCTATGCACAGGTTCCAGGTGGTATGTACTCAAATATGGTAAAACAGCTTCAAGAACAGAAGATGTCTCACAAAATGAAGGAGGTACTCGAAGAAATTCCAAGGGTTCAAAAAGATCTTGGTTATCCACCACTTGTAACACCTACAAGTCAAATAGTTGGTGTTCAAGCGGTTTTGAATGTCATGACGGGTGAAAGGTATGCTAAAGTGACAAAAGAGGTCAAAGAATATGTAAAGGGCTTTTATGGTCGACCTCCAGCACCAATTGATCCGGAACTGATAAGAAAGATCCTTGGTGATGAAAAACCCATCGATGTTAGACCTGGGGAAATCATTCCACCGGAACTGGAAAAAGCAAGAAGAGAATTGGGCTTACTTGCTAAGACTGATGAAGATCTCTTGATATATGTCATACTTGGTGAAGTGGGAAAGAAATATTTGCAAAAACGTTATATCGATCAACTGAAGGTTGACTTTGATCTTGTTAAAGAATTTGAGGCGCCGGTCTACCCTGTATGATCATCGGTACGGGTGTCGATACTGTAAGAATTGATAGAATAAAGGAAAGTATCAGTGAAAGAATACTTGGCCCAAGAGAGCTCAAGGAATTTGAAAAAGTCAAAGACAAAAAAACTTACCTTGCCAGCCACTTTGCAGCAAAAGAGGCTTTCTTCAAAGCTATAGGTACGGGTGTCAGAAACATTTGTTTTAAAGATATAGAAGTTGTCCACGATAGATTGGGAAAACCCTTGTTCTTATTTCATAAAGACTTCGAGTTTAATTGCGTTCACTTAAGCATCACACATGATTATGTGGCTCTTGCACAAGTTATTCTTGAAAGATGCTATGGAAAGATTTACTTGGGTCTTGGTTCCAACATTGGCAACAGACTCAAGAATATTCAAAGAGCTTGTGATTTACTCCAGATTTTAGGTATCAATGTTGTTAGGAAATCATCGATCTATGAGACGAAACCATATGGTGTGACAGATCAACCAGAATTTTTCAACTGTGTCATAGAGATAGACACACAATTGACACCTGGCAACTTGCTCAAATTACTTTTGCATACAGAACAAATCATGGGAAGAGTCAGGGAAAGACGCTGGGGGCCAAGAATAATAGATTTAGATATACTTTTATTTGGTAACACCGTCTATGAACTGGAAGAGTTGTCAATACCACACTACGATATGCTCAATAGACAATTCACCGTTGTTCCACTTGTTGAAATAGGTGCGAATAATCATCCATTAGAGGGCAATCTGACAAAATTTCTGAAAGAAGGCGAAAAATGCAGATTGATTACGAGCAACTGGTAGAGCAAATAGTTTCAATAGAACGGCAGATAGATGAATCGATAGAGAACCAAGAATATGAGAAATTGTTGCCACTGCTTGAAAAACGTGAACAATTAATCAGATCTTTTGACAGGATAGATCAGGAACTTGCATTGTCCATAATGGAAAACGATAGAAGAAGAATTGAAAAGATAAAGTCACAGATGGAAGAACTTGCCAACGATGCTATACAGATGAAAAGATCTCAGACGGCTATCAAAAGCTATAAAGATTTCACTCAAGCCCAAGGTACACGATTGGATGAAAAAAAGTGAAAAGGGCGCCTTCGCGCCCTTTTTCATGGGTAGATTCCTCTGAGTTTTACCGCCTGGGCTACCCTGTCGATTGCTACTATGTAAGCAGCCGTCCTGAAATCTATATTGTATTTTTCTTTCGTTCTTGCTACCTCGGCGAAGGCAGCCTTCATCATTTTTGTGAGTTTTGATCTTATGTCATCAAGGTCCCAGAAGAAAGATTGCAGATCTTGAACCCATTCAAAATAAGAAACCGTTACTCCACCAGCGTTGGCAAGAATATCTGGGATGATAGTGACACCCTTTGATAAAAGTATCTTATCGGCTTCAGGTGTAACGGGCCCGTTCGCTCCCTCAACAATGAGTTTTGCTTTGACTCTGTCGGCATTTTTCTCTGTGATAGCATTTTCCAGTGCTGCAGGAACTAATATATCTACGTCAAGTTCCAGAAGTTCTTCATGACCAATCTTCTTTCCCTTTGGGTATCCATCGATGAATCCCTTATGGCTGTCTCTGTAAGCGATCAAATCATCGATATCCAAACCATTTGGATCATAATAAGCGGCAGATACATCGCTTACAGCAACTATCTTTGCTTTGTAATCTTCATGCAGAACCTTTGCAGAGAAAGATCCTACATTTCCAAAACCTTGTACCGCCACAGTTGCTTTCGAGATATCTTTACCCAAGATCTTGCATGCTTCTGCAGCCGTTACAGCGACGCCTCGCCCAGTAGCCTCATTTCTTCCAACGGATCCACCAATTTCCACTGGTTTACCAGTCACAACTCCAAGTGCAGGATAACCTGCATGCATTGTGTAAGTGTCAACGTACCAAGCCATCACCTGTGCGTTTGTGTTCACATCAGGAGCAGGGATGTCTTTTTTCTCACCTATGAAATTGGCTATTTCGTAGAAGAATCTTCTGGAAAGCCTTTCCAGTTCATGTTTTGAAAGTTTACTTGGATCTACCTTGACCCCACCTTTTCCACCACCGTACGGAAGGTTCAAAAGTGAGCACTTCCAGGTCATCCAAAACGCCAGTGTCTGCACTTCATCCAGTGTGACATCAGGGTGATACCTTATACCACCTTTTGCTGGCCCTCGAGCTGTGTTATGCTGGCAGCGATATCCTGTGAACATTTCGACCCTGCCATCATCCATTAGAACTGGGAACTCAACAATTAAAGTACGCTGAGGCCTTTCGAGAAATTTTCTGATATTTGGATCGAGTTTCATAACATCTGCGGCATATCCGAAGACCTCAAGCGCCTGTTCATATAATGATTTTGCCATGAAAAAGCCTCCCTTCACGTAGGTTAGAAAACAATTTTCAACGAGTCAGCAATTAGTGAACTACTTCACATTTTTTATTTTATCATCCATTGCTTGTACAAGAAACTGTCACAAATGCAAGTTTTTTTGGCTTAAAAGCCAGTTAATTCCAAAAAAACATGTTTTCCTTCGTTATGCACATGAAATCATAAGTATGCATATTTATGCATATTAAAAAATAGCCCACCTTTAATGGTGGGCTTAAGAAATCATTTGGAATTTATCGTAAAGAGTTTCTTCTTCCTTGGTTTTGCCTTTGCTAATCAGCTACCTTCAGCCAAACTACCATGGGTCCTTGCTCTCTGTTTGCCCAAAGGTGGTAGGGAGTAAGAACTATCTTGCCAGACTTGAGAATTCTATTTTTAAAGTAAGGTCCATAAAGAAGAGAACCTTTGGCCCTTTCAAAACCCTTTGCCTTTATGAACAATGTTTCTCCTAAGACGGGATCAATAGAAGTATAGGTATCAAAGAGTTGCTCGGGATCAATCTCAAATGTTAAAACATCAATGTCTGGATTATCCACCTGCTCCGCACAGAACAAAATTGGACCTCTGAGAACTACAACTTTGCCAAGATTCTCCCGCACGTATGTATGGCTTTGCATAATTCTTATATCAGTTGGTAAAAACAGTGAAACAGTTTCGGTACCATTCCACAAACGCGTTATCTTTGCATAACCCTTCTTTACATCGAAATTCTCTGCCTTTCCATTTAATTCAATTTGATATCCATTTGCCCACCCTGGTATCCTCAACATGAGATCAAATTCAATTGCTTCATCGCATTTCACAGTGATCTCTACATGGTTGTTAAAAGGATACCCCGTTTTTTGATAGATCTGAACGGGTTTTCCTTTCAAAGAAAGGTCACAGACACTTTCTTCGTAAATATGAACCCAGACAGAGCTGTCAGAGTAAGTATAAATGTATGCAGGAAGACTTGGCAAAAAACGTGCCATGTTTGTTGGACAACAAGCACACTGGAACCATTCTTTTCTTCTGTGTTTACCAAGATCTTCTAATGGGTTGACATAGAAATAATGTTTCCCGTCTACAGATATGCCTGAAATCAATCCGTTGTATAAAACCTGTTCCATGGCATCAGCGAACTTTGAATCAGCAGTTGCAAGAAGCATTCTCCAATTCCACATGAAACTGGCTATCGAAGCGCAAGTCTCGGCGTATGCCCTCCTGTTGGGCAGCTCATACTCTTCACCAAAGGCTTCTCCTTCGTAACGCGCTCCTGCACCACCAGTTATATACAACTTTCTTGTCATCATATCTTCCCAGAGATTTGTCAGGGTTTTGTAGAAATGTTTATTCCCTGTTTCAAGATAGAAATCAGTAGCTCCACAACAAAGATAAAGCATTCTAACGGCATGACCTGTCACCTGTGTGAGTTCTAAAAACGGTTTATGGTCTATAGTATATTCTCTACCACCAGCAAACCCATGCCCTCTCTCATCAATGAAATAATGTGCTAGATGTAGAAATTGTGAATTTCCCGTTTCCCTGTAAAGCTCTATCAATGCCATTTCGATTTCCGGATGGCCACAAGTGCCACGTTTTCTACCTGCGCCAAAGATATCATTTATGTGCTTTGCCAACTTGATAGCTGCATTTAGCAATTTTCTTTCCCCAGTTACTCTGTGATGAGCAATTGCTGCTTGTATCAAATGCCCTGCACAATAAAGTTCATGCATGTTTGCAAGGTCAGTCCATCTGTCCTTTTTCCGTTCAAAGGTGAAATAAGTGTTCAAATAGCCATCCTCATCCTGTGCTGCTACGATTTCGTCTATCACACTGTCTAACATTTTC